>NZ_JBATVM010000281.1:0-2119 GCF_049671765.1 Psychrilyobacter sp. | reverse complement strand
AGCAAAAACAATAAACGCAGATATTAGTAGTATATGAAGTAATATTATTATATTTTTATTTTTTATCCTCTTTCTATTTTTCATAATTTTAAAATCATAAATTATTATTAAAATATACGGAAACGTACAAATGAAAAAAGCTATTATATCTACAAGTCCCCTCCATAACCAAGGAACTGGAGAAAAAGTAAAATAAATTACTCTTATTGGACTGTACAATATCATCTCTAAAAATGTATCTCCTCCTGGAATATTGTAAGACGCTCCATCTACTTTACCACTTATTGATGATAATTTTGATATATCTGTTATAGATTTTATATTTTTAAACTTAAGAAATAAAGAATTTTTAAAAAAATAAACAACCGGTAATATAAAAATTGATAGAGACATCATCGTTTTCAAGAAACTTTTTAAAGAAATTTTGAATACTTTTTTTCTATAATCCCAAATAAAATAAATTATTAAATATCCCAAAACTAAAGTAAACATTCCACTATGAAAAATCATCGAAAGTGTTGAAACTAATAATGCCATTATTAAGTTTTTTAAGCTATTTTTATTGAACCATTTAATAAAATATGAAAAGGAAAGTGTTACTAATAATATTATATGTGGTTCCTTAACAGTAAATGACGTATTCATCAAAGTTATTGGAGAAATAATAACCCAAGCTAAGATTAAATATATCTTTTTTTTATTTTGAATATATTTTAACATTAAATCTATCATCAAATTTACTGACATCATAAAAGATATAACTCCTACATAAGCTAATAAAAGTCTGCTATTCCCAATAAATTTTAGGAGGATTCCCATGTATAATGTTGTTCCAGAAAAATTGGAACCTCTGAAGCTAGGGACATTATTTAAATAAAAGTTCTCTGCCCCTAAATAAAAATCTAAAGGTTCAGTTGTCCCCCCTAGGCTATAATTTATATCATAATACATAATTAATAATCTAAATACTAACCCTATAAAAAGTAAAAATAAAACCACTTTATTTTTAGACCTTTTATAAGAATAAAATAAATATAAAAGCGTATTAAATAATATAAATATTACATCATAAATAGGATTAGTTTTTTCAAATCCAAACATTAAATTTAAAAGCCCTATAAATAGCAGTTCAAATAAAACTATATATTTTATTCTTTTCAACACTATCAACTTCTTTTCTTATTAATATAAGAATCCATAATTTTAATTGAAATACTTAGTCCTAATAACTTATAGAGAACCCTAAAAACTCTACTTTTTTTATCCATAGAAAAATTTAAAACTTTATCTAACTTTTTAATTTTTTCATAGATAGCACCTTTAACAGTATTTTCTTTATCTTCTAGTTCTATTAAATCTCCAACCATTAAAGAATATTGGATTGCAAGTATACTTTTTAATGCATTATTAGAATCTAGAAGTTTCATATTTCTTTCTATAACAGTATACCTATTTTCCCAAGAGCCTTTTGGCCTTGTTCCAGTTAAAGACTCCTTTCTAACTATATATGTATATGAATTAAAATTACTAACATAAAAATCTTTAACTACACTATAGAGCCTTATTCCCCATTCAATATCTTCACATGTCTTTAAATTCTCATCAAAGTAAAGGTTATTTTTTATAATTAGATCTCTCGATATCATTTTTGTCCAAGGACTTACAAAGAGTCTATTCTTTTTCAACAGTTCTTTAATTTTTTCATTTTTATTTTTCCTATTAAAATCTTTAGTTGCAAATTCATCTAAAGATTTGGCTATATATTTTTTATTATGAATCAGGTCATCTACAGTAAAACTATATAAAGTCAACTCATTATCATTATTTATTTCAACTAATTTCTTAAAAAAATAATCATCATTAAAATAATCATCACTATCTACAAATAAGATATAATCTCCATCAGATTTTTTTATTCCATCATTACGAGCAGAAGAAACCCCTTGATTCATTTTGTGAATTACCTTAATCCTACTATCTTTCATAGAGAATTCATCACAAATTTTTCCACTTTTATCTTTTGAACCATCATCAATTAATATAACCTCAAAAAAATTGTAACTTTGACTTAGTATACTTTCAACACATTTTTTCAAATATTTTTCTGCATTATAAACTG
>NZ_JBATVM010000280.1:0-8682 GCF_049671765.1 Psychrilyobacter sp. | reverse complement strand
CTTTATGGAAATACCGCATAACAGTAGTAGTGCTTATTCCTAAATCTAGGGATGTATTTTTAAAATTTAATTTTTTCAATTTGGTTATGATATATTGAATGGCTCTACTTGTAATTCTTTTTTGTTTCTCAGCTAATGTTCACTTTCTCTAATCATGAATATGGAGTTTAAAAGAATTATATTCACAGGGCATACTGTAAATCCTTAAAAAAGTTGAATCAAAATTCCATGAAACTAGTGCTCTTTTTCAAGTTTATAGCTTCATAATTAGAGTTAATGAACTAAAATGGTGGCTTTTTTATAATTGATTTTTATAAAACTTCAAAACTGTGTTATTTTACACATTACGACTATCCGTTTTACACATTACGCCTATCCATTTTAGACATACTGTTGACAAAAAGCATGTTAGTATAGAAATACCTATAAAATCAATGTTTTTTAGGTATTTCATGTATTTTAGGAGGGAATGCATTTAATAATAAAATTTTAGGTCTAGAGGCAGAAAAAAGTAAAAAAATATGTAAATTCAAATGAAAATCAAATGAAAGAAGGGAAGGTGTTTTAAATGAAAAAAATAGTTACTATTTTAAGTTTAATGGTTTTAGTAGGATGTGTTAATTTACAAGAAAAAATGGTTATCAAGGGGGATAAAATGATTGTTTTAAGCACGCAAGAATTATCTGTAAATGGAAATACAGAAGCAGAAATTAGAGAAACAATGCTGTCAAAAGCGACTTATAAGGAATCAATTTTAAATATGACTTCTACAGAAGAGAAAAAGAAGATCAAAGTTTTAGAGAGACGAGCAGTAAATGATTACTACGTTTTATCAAAGGCAAGTAAAAGAGTATCGATTACTCCTGAAGAGATAGGGAAAGTATACTCAGAGAATAAAAAAGATTTAGATGGGAAAACTTTAGAAGAAGTAACACCAGCAATTAAAAATTTAATCTATGAGGCTAAATTGAAAAATGAAATTACTCAACTTCTAAATGAAATAAAGAAAAAAAATAATTTGAGTGACGATAAAAAAAATGTTAAAGAAAATAAAAAAGAAGAAGCAACAAAGTTATCAAAAGTTGTCTATAAACAAGCAATTTTAGAGATGAAGTCAGCAGAAGATAAGGTGAAACTAGATACTTTAAAAAGACGAGCAGTAAATGATTACTATATTTTATCTAGAGCTAATGAAGAAATAAAGATTACTCCCAAAGAAATAAAGAAAATATTTGATGATAATAAAGGTGAATTGAATGGAAAAACTTTGGAAGAAGTGACTCCATCGATCGAAAATTTAATTTATGAGTCTAAACTTAAAAATCAAGTAATGGTCACTCTAAATAAAATAAAAAAGAAATATAAAATAGAGAGTAATATAAAAAAATACATAAAAAAATGAAATTAAATATACGAAAAAAGGAGAGGGATGGTGCTTATGAGGTATTATAAAAGAAATCTTTGGAAAATTATTTTTTTTGCATCGACTTTGACCTATGCTGCTGAACAAACTGTAGATATCGAAATTAATAATAATACTCAGTTAAAAAAATGGGAAGCTTTAAGTAGTACCAATTCACCAGGGGAAGTGTTAAAAAATAGCGCAAAAATAACAGTGAATGGTACTCATCCGTCAGATAATACTAATCTAGCAGCAATAAGGGGAAAGACCACTACAGTGCTTAATGAAGGCACTATAGAAATAAAATCCTTAGAAGGTGGGCTTGGGATTGAAGCTATAGATTCAACAGTAAAAAATAACGGAATTATAACTATTGATGGAAGTAAAAACTTTGGTATTTTAGGGACAAATAGTGTCCTAGTAGAAAATAGCAATAAAATTATTATCGAGGAATATTCTAGAGATGTTACAGGGATTGAAGAAAGCGGTGGGAAAAGTAGCAATAAAGGAGAAATCCTTGTGAAAGGTTCAGGTTCTAGAGGAATGGTAGTGAGAACCGCCGGAACCCAGACAAACGAAAAAAAAGGAAAAATAGTCCTATCTGGGGAGAGGGGAACTGCTATGGAAGGAAAAACTGGATCTATATCTATAAATGAAGGTTTAATAGAAGGAAGTGGCTACCAAAGTAAAGGAATGGCTTCCTATGATGGATCTAGATTGGAAAATACAGGTACGATTAACCTAACAGGATTTAGAAATTACGGGATTGTAAGTGACAATAAGATTGGAGATACAACTACAGCCAATTCTGTAATTAATACTGGAAAAGTAAATATAACTGGGAATTCTGGAAGAGCTTTAGTAGGAATAAAAGTAGATGAAATACTAAATGATGGAACTGTATCTATTGTTGGGAACGGAAACATAGGAATAACTTACACCCATGTAAAAAAAGTTTTAAATAATGGAATAATTATTTTAAAAGGTACTTCTAACTGGGGCTTTGCTGTAGATGAAATTAAAGATAAAGAAATAGAAAGTGTTGGAAAAATTAAGATCATTGATTCTAGAGCTTCTGGGGCTTTTGAACTGAAAGGTAGTATAATTAAAGGAAAAAATTCCGGGGATGTAACTGTAAAAAATGGAAGAAATGTAACTGTTTTAATGGTAACAAATAATGGTGAAGTTATCAATGGCGGAACTATTGATATATTAAGTGGAGAATCTAACTATGGAATATATTCCAAAAATGGATGGAAATCAGTAAACAGTGGAATAATAAATTTAAATGGTACTGGGGGGGCGGCTATATATAACCCTGGAGGAAATTTCATACAAAACAAAGGGAATATAGCTCTAAAAGGGAGAAATCTGGTTGGAATTTACTATGAAAATGAAAATGCAGGGCTTCTCAATACTGGAGAAATAGTAATTACAGGAAATGGAAATAGAGCTTTTGATGTCAACGAAAATTCTAATAAGGTGGTTAGATCAGTAGGGAATGTCCTTATTGATACAACGGCGACTGGTGCTGTAGCAGCTTATGCTCGAAAATCTATAAAAAATGCAATAAACGATGGAGTTATTAAAGTAAAGGGAACAGCTTCTTCAGGGTTACTTGGACTAGACCGTACAACAGTGACTAACAATGGAATAATAACTGTGAATACAAATAAATCTTATGGTATTCAGGCAGTAAGTGATGCTACCGCTGTTAATAATGGCAGTGTTTCTAACATTGCAAATAGTGGAGTTGCAATTTATATGGGATTAGAAGATAGTAATTTGTATATGGATAGTAAATCTTCTGTAGTGGGAAGAGTTTTATCAGCTGGGGGGGTTGGGATTTTTCACGGTACTAACATCAGTGGTGGCTCTTCTATACATAGTTTAAACTATAGTTTAGAAAATTTTTCTCATCTTGATATGAAAGACGGAAACTTTGAGCTGAAAAGAAATAATATATTAATTGCTCCAAAAAGAAAAGTTTTGGCTAGAGGATATAAAGACACAACTGGATACCTCGGGGATTTTACAATAGGAAAAAACTCGGTTCTTACTATGGAGGCATATATAAATAAAAGTAATAATTCATCCAACAGGTTAACGAGTACTATTCGTGCCAACAGTTTGGATATCAGAGGAGGCTTGTGGTATAAACCTTTAGATAAAATTTATATAACAAAAGCTACTACTAATAAGATCGTGGTACCAAATATCTTTACAAATAAAAAAATATTAGGTGTTTCCGAAAAAAATATTAAGGTAGTCAACGTAGTGGATGGATGGGTAGGGGGATACGAATTATCAGAGGATAAAACTGATTTAAGTCTGGTACTTACAAGGCGAAAAGGAGGAAAATATCTGCCAGATTCATATTATGATGGAGTCCATAATTATCCTCAAAATTTCTTTGGAGTCAAATATTTAAATGATGAAATTAGATTAGACGATTCATTTAAGGTTATCGAAAAAATACATAATGCTGAAATTCCATATTATTTTAATTTTTCCTTAGCAGGGGAAGAAGGAAACTATGATGGTGGGAATGAAAAAGGTAAATTTGGCTATAGAAAAAGCGGGATCCATCTTAAAAGTGGGTATAAAGTTCAGGAAAATTTAGTATATGGAATTGGTTTTAACGAACTTAATACAGAACTCCACTACAGTGGCTCAAGTAGAGGAAATCTTCAGACATATATTGTGGATACTGATTTGGTCTATCAAATGAATGAATTAAAAATTGGTGGATACCTAGCCGCTTCATTTAATGAACATAAAATCACCAGAGGAATAACTGGAAGTAATATTCAGGTAAAAGGAAACTATAATTCTAACGGATTGAAGACCGGAGCTGGATTAGAATATAAATATAGACTGGATAACAAAAACCTTATTATAACGCGTTTCGATGCGGGATTAATTTACAATAAAATTGATGGCTATGAGGAAGAAGGACATAAAGATTATAGGATGAAATTGTTGGCAAGTGACAAGTTGATACCGGTTCTTAAGTTAGGAATTGAAAGGCAGATGAGAAATAATAACTTATATACCATGCTAGGAGTCAAAGCGAATTATTATGTTACAGATACAATGGATAAAAGAAGTGGATATTATATGTTCAAGCCAGATGTAAAATACGATGTTCTTCCTGTAAATATTCCAAAATTAACTGTCGCTCTTAACTTTAGGCAGGAAGTGGATCTTAGCGATAGGTTATCTTTTTATTTTTTCGGTAAAGCTGAAATGGGTAAGAAATACTGGGGAGCTTTAGGAGAGGTGGGACTTACATATGAATTCTAAAAAAATTATGCTACTTTTATTCTTATTTGTATCTATAATTTCTTTTTCAGCGGTAGAGATTAAGCTTGTAGATGTTAATGTAAATGAAGGGATAAAAGAAAGAAATGAAAATCGTAGATATAAAGTTACAACAAAGATAGATGGTAATGTGAGTAAGGAAACTCATTTTTTACTTAAGACTGAGAAAAAGAGTAGCACAACAGTTAAGACGTTATACGTAGACAGAAGGGTAATGAATAATAGGAACGGAAAGATTAAAAGCCAGAAAAAAACTCTAGAAAAAGTATACCAATTAGAAATTAAATACAACAAAGAAGGTAAAGTAAAGAAAGTTTTAGAAAAATCCTATGTAATTGATTTGAATGGGAAAGTTCTTATTATGTATGTCCCAATAAAAATTCTTAAATCAATGTATAAATATTATACTCCTGAAGAAAAGAAAAAGTTGAAAACTAAAAAGAATGGAATTCTTGCGTTGGAAAAATTTTATAGAAAAATATTTTATCATTCAGGGGAAAAAAGTGCACTAAAATTTGAGGAAATAATAAGTAAACTTATTCCTGAAAGTAAGATAAGGGAATACAATGTTTTGGATTTAGGTATTTTAAAGGATGAAATTATGAATGAAGATAAAGAGCAAATTTTCTTGAGGGGAAAAATTGAATTCTAAAGGAGGGGTTAGAGTGAAAAAAGTGTTTTTAACCTTACTTATTTTCTCGATGACCTCTTGTAGAGGTTATCGAGAAGATGTAAGAGTTGTGGCAGAAGATATTATTAAAAATCCAATTCAGTTAGAGTTAGTAAAACCTACACTTATTAAAGCAAGCAAAAAAATGGAAAGGTTGATGGTGCTTACAGATGAATTGGGGACGTTTGATTTCGATAAGAGCGTGATAGAGCATTCAACAATAACTATAGGTCAGATTCAAAGGAAAATAATAGATAAAATAGAGGGTAGACGTGGGAAGCTAATGATTGTAGGGCATACAGATAGCATAGGTTCAGACCAATATAATCTTTCACTTTCGTATAGAAGAGCTCGTGCAGTTAGAGATCTTATTTTAAAGTTTATACCTAAAGAGAATCAGACTAAAATAAAAGTAGTTGGGAAGGGAGAAAAATATCCGATTGTAGAAAATAACTCTGTATTGAATAGAAGAAAAAATAGAAGGGTAGAAATATTTTTTATTGAGGAATAAAAATAATTGAGGTAGGTGAGGAGAAGTGAAAAAAATTGAAAAAATAATCCTTATATTTTGTTTGTTTTGCGGAGTATTTTCTTTCACTTTGGCTGAGGTCGTAAATCACTCTGAGAGGGCTATTGATCTCGAAATGAGAAGACTAGAAGAAAAAGTAATTGATCAAACATTAAAAAAAGAAGCTCAAAAAAAAGAGCTTGAAAAAAAGATGATTGAAAAAAAGATGATTGAAGGGAAAGGAACGAAAAAATTACAGGATGGAAAGAAATTTCAGATAAAAAAAATAACTTTAATCAATGCAGAAAGGCTTACAATTAAAGAGAAAATGAGTGTTATAAAAAAATATGCAAATACAAAAATTGGTTTATTAGAGGTCCATGAATTGATAAAAGCACTAACAAATAAATACATTCAAAAAGGATATGTCGCTGCTCGTGTTACTATTCCTGTGGATCAAAATATTAGTAGAGGGGAGTTGAAACTTAGAGTTTTTGAAGGGAAAATTGAAGATGTAGTTATTAATGTGGAAGATAAAGAAGATAAATGGAAAGAAAAAATTAATACTGTATTAGAACCAGGAGATACAGTTGACCTAAAAAACATCGAGTACATGGAGAAAATAATTAATGGAACTCCTAAAAATCAAGGATCTATTAAACTGGAACCTGGGAGTAAGATAGGGCAGACAATTATAAAAGGAGATTTCAAAGAAAGTAAGTTTGGGAATATAGGCATCAATTACGACAACTTAGGGAGTGAAGGAACTGGAAAAAATAACTTAAAACTTTCTTATACACACAGTAATCCTATTGGTGTCAGTGATGTTTTTTTCGTACAAGCTGCTACAACTTTAGAACCAGATAGAGAAAGATTTAATAGAACTATGATCTTAGATTATAAGGTTCCGATCGGTTGGTGGGAAACAGGAATGTCTTATAACTACTCACAGACCAAAAATACTATCGAAGGGAATGTAAGAAGTACTCTTCAAGAGTCTAAAAGTGAGAGTTATAAACTCAAATTAAATAGGACAGTTTATAATGGAACAAAGGGAAAAGTAAAAATAGTATCCAATTTAGGTGTAAAAGATTCAAAAACATATATCGAAAAAAGTTTGGTTAAAACAAGCAGTTATAAAAACGCGCAATATGATATAGGTTTAATCTATAGTGGGACACTCTTTGGAGGAAGTATTTACAATAAATTAAGCTATATAAAAGGACTAGGAGGAATGGGTGCTGATAAAGATTCAAAATATATAAAGGCAAAGAGACAGTTTGAAAAATTTAAATTTTATAGTAGGTATAACAAGCCTTTTAAAGTATTAAAATATTCCTTTGCCTATGAAATGACAGTGGATAGTCAATATACAAACGATATTCTCTATAGTACAGATAAATTTTCTATAGGTGATGATACGACAGTAAGAGGGTTTAGAAATGGTGTTAGTGGAGAAAATGGATTATATCTAAAAAATCAGGTTTATTATACGATTGATAATAGTTCTAAGAATCTTATATTAAAACAATTTAAAGGTCTTAGACTATTTACAGGGATAGATTATGGTTTTGTGGACAACAGCGCAAATAAGGGAAGTCACAAATATCTTAAAAGGGAAGAATTAACATCTGCTTCTTTCGGGCTGCAAAAATATTTTGCTAATGGAAGTATTGAGATTACTTATTCTCTTCCAATAAATAGTCCTGATTATGTAAAACAAGAAGAAGGGATACTTTATCTAATAGGAAGTTTAAATATGTAAAAAAAATTAATTTAAAGGAGGAGTTAAAATGTCAGTAAATAAAAATAATCAAAAGATAGAAAAACTGACAAAGGGATTAATAGGTTTGTTAGCCTACAATATTCTTTTGCCCTATAATGTAACTTCTTATGGGGCTGGTGTCGTAGTAGATCCAAGTGCCTTAGAAGCGCATAGAGCAACAATAGGGAAAACAGCAAACGGTCTAGATCAGATAGATATAGTAGCACCAAATAATAATGGTTTGTCACACAATAAATTTCAAGAATTTAATGTAGATAAAAGAGGGATGATTCTCAATAACTCAGCTGAAATGACACTTACAAGACTAGCAGGACTAGTCTATGGAAATAATAATTTAACTAAGGGAAATGAAGCAAAAACTATTTTATCTGAAGTAACAGGGATAAAAAGATCTGAAATAGAAGGATTTATAGAGGTCGCAGGGAAGGAAACAGAATTTATATTAGCAAACCCAAATGGAATTTATTTGAGTAGTGGTGGTTTTTTAAACATGTCTAAAACCACATTAACAACAGGGAATTCCCAAATAAATAGTGATGGTAGTCTAGGTTTCAGAATAAAAGATGGAATTGTAGAAATTGCCAAAGGTGCGACTATAAACATAGAGGATGTAGACTATTTTGAAATTCTTTCTAGAGCGGCTAAGATAGGAGGAGTACTTTCTAGTAGTAGAACAGAAAATCGTTCGACTAAAGAACTTAAGATTTTAACGGGGGATAATACTTATAATTACGATACCGGTAAATATACAAGTGAAGATAGTGAAGGGAAATATGGATATGCTATTGATGCGACTGAATTTGGAGCAGTATCAGCGGGAAAAATATCACTTATTTCTACTGATAAAGGGGTTGGAGTAAACAGTTTTTCTAGTATGATAGCTACTGTAGGGAACCTGGATATAGATTCTAAAGGAGATATAAAGGTCAAAAACGTAGTAACTAGAAAAGGTGACATCGTAATGAAGAGTTCTGAAGGAAATGTAAAACAGC
>NZ_JBATVM010000279.1:0-2391 GCF_049671765.1 Psychrilyobacter sp. | reverse complement strand
CCTTTGAATTTATTTCCAGAACTTAATGTATCGACATTAAACGGATCTAAATATGCTTATGTAGAAAAATTTACTAAAAAAATTATATTAGAAAGTTTACAGGAAATAGGAGTTTCTTTAGCTGGGAAAGATGAAGAAAAACATCTTAAAGTCAAGCCAAATGAACCTTTATTAAAGATAAATAACCAAACATTTTTAGAGGATGGAACCATCTTTGAATATTCAATAGCTTATTTTAAGACTAGTAAATATAAATTCATTCAAAAAGCCCAAAGAATAAAAAATTGACTAAAATTCAAATAAAATCTTTTTTTAGATATGAATTAGTTTTGAAAATAAAATATAGAGATATTATTTTATTTTTTAAAGGATTTTTATTAATAAAGAAGAACATATATATTGATTAATTAAACTTATACATATTTAAGGATGTGATTCTATGAATAAAAAAAATGGTTTTACTATAATTGAATTATTAGTTATCATTTCTATTATAGGAATTTTATCAACTACAGCTATTCCTAAGTTAAGAAAAGAATTAAATAAAGCCAAAGTTGCCAAAGTTCAACATAAATTAGGGTTGATAAGATCCAAACTTTCTATTGAAAGTAATGTTTCTTTTGAAGCACCAGACTTAGCTACAAATGACTCAAATTTATTGAATAAATTTGATGTCCATCCTACAGAACCTTTCTCAGTTGCTGGAAATTCCTATAAAAAAACAGATAAAATTGTCTCTGCTAGAGATAATACTGGCGGATGGTATTATATTAAAAAAGAGGAGGAAATATACGCTAATCTTCCTAATGGTGCCTATACTGGGGATTCAAAATATGAAATTTGGAGTGA
Organism: Psychrilyobacter sp.; assembly: GCF_049671765.1. NCBI lineage: Bacteria > Fusobacteriati > Fusobacteriota > Fusobacteriia > Fusobacteriales > Fusobacteriaceae > Psychrilyobacter > Psychrilyobacter sp. Next base: position 1,542 of record NZ_JBATVM010000279.1, on the reverse strand, counting down.
CAAAATTATAAAACTATCAGATCTTCAAAATTTAGAAGATGTTGGGGATGTAAAAGCAATGGAAGTCAATGATAAAGGAGAGTATATAAATAACCCTAGTTTTGAAAATCTCAATACTGGAAGATATGCTCAAGTGGATGCTAGTAGGATTGAACATTGGAATACAACGGCTTCAGACAATAAAATAGAGGTCTGGAGTGATGGTTTTTTAGGTGTCCCAGCAGCTGATGGGAATCACTTTTTGGAATTAAATGCAAATGAAGTTGCTTCTCTATATCAAGAAGTTGTTACAATACCAGGGACAATTCTAAAATGGTCTATAAGTCACAGAGGAAGATCTGGGGTAGATACTGCTAGTATTAGTGTAGGTACTGGAGAAGATGCTGTTATTCTAGAAATTCTAAAAGATGGAAATGATAGTTGGGGTACCTATACTGGAACCTATATAGTTCCTGAAGGTCAAACAGTTACTAGATTTTCTTTAGATTCTATTGATTCTGCTGGGGGAAATCCAGGCGTTGGTAATTTAATAGATAATTTTTCAGTCAAAGCGGTTTTAGATGAAGAATAAAAAAAATAGTTTTCGTTAACAGTCATTAACGAAAACTATTTTTTTATTCCCATATATTCATTCAAAATACCATTTTATAAATTCGTTATACTATATATGTAGTTATTAAAATGAAGTTAAATGAAAGGCTATATAATCTTAATTTCCCTACAATTAACAAAGAGCCTGAATTCTTTGGACATCAAAAAACCTTTCACCTATACAAATTTCCTTACTACTCCCATTAGATTAAACTATAATTAAATTTAAATAAAATAAGTATTAAAATAAACACTACAAAATAGTAAGTGTTTATTATATACTATTGTTATAAAATAAAAAAATGATTGATTATATATCATTTTGATATGTTTCTGAAATTTTGTAAAGATAGAGAGTATATCTAAGAAAATAATGGAAATAAAAAATTACATAGGGAGTAATGATGGCAGAGAAAATTTTAAAGATAAAAATTGGGGAAGAATATAAGGCAAAGGTAGAAAAAATAGGAGAATTTAATGAGTCAATGTTTAAAGATGTTTATGACAAAGCATTTGATTGTATTGAAACTATATTAGCAGGTGGTTCAGAAGAAGAAGAAGATAGTTATGAGAAATATAATAATATAGTTAGTTTTGTAGGAGAAAGAGGAACAGGAAAAACCTCGGCTATGCTTTCTGTATCAGGAGCATTAAAAAATGGAAAAGATGTGGAAGTTTCAGATGAAAATGCAAAAGATTTAAAGGTAGTATATAAGAAGCTAAAAAAAGAAAACAAATTTTTTAATATCGGAATAATAGATCCATCGCATTTTAATGAGAATAGTAATATATTGGAAATTATCTTGGCTAAGATGTTTAAAAATTTTAAAAATAAAGTAGAAGAGAAAAATAATAACAATGTAGATCATGACGATAAAAGAAAATTAATAAAGGCATTTGAAGAGGTCTTTGAAAATTTAAAGACAATCCAAAATCCAGAGAATATATATA
>NZ_JBATVM010000278.1:0-6077 GCF_049671765.1 Psychrilyobacter sp. | reverse complement strand
TACTGCTTTTGATGAAACCATTTCAGATGGACATAATATTTTTATGTTATATCATCATGACTGGCATAAGCCACTAGCATCAACTAAAACTGGATTGCTAGAGTTAGAAGTAGATAATGTTGGGTTGAAATTCAAAGCTACTATAAACAGTAATCTATCATATGCTAAAGATGTGATTGAATTAGTAAATGATGGACTGATTCAAGGGTGTAGTTTTGGCTTTGAATGCCTCGATGAAGATAATATTTATGATAGGGGAACAGATGTTAATACCAGAACATTAAAAAAAGTAAAATTATTTGAAGGTTCTGTATTATGTATACCAGCATATGATGATACAACAGTATTTACAAGGGCTAAACAAATTTTAGAAGTTGAAAAAAGCAAAATACAAGAAGAAAGAGAACTTGAAGAGTTAAAAACAGATTTAGAATTATATAAATTAATTTAGGAGAGTGAAAAGATGGGAAAAAATGTTTTAGAATTAAGACAAGAGATAACAACAAAAACAGGTGAATTAGATAAAAAAATTGAAGCTAGAGACGTAACAGGAGCTAAACAAATCAAAACAGAGATAGAAGAGACTAGAGAGCTTTTAAAATTAGCAGAAGAACAGGAAGAAAGAGAGCTACAAGGAATGAGGACTAAAAAGAATCAACCAAACCCCAGTGAAACAATTTCAGAAATGAGATCTATAGTTAAATCAGTAATGGGAAAGCCATTATCTACAGAAGAAAGAGCAGTAGTAAAAACAGTTGATAATTCAGCAGTACTTCCAAAACAATTTATCAATGAATTACAAGAAATAAAAAAAGGTTATGGATCATTGAGAGGATACTGTGATGTTATCCCTGTAACTAAAAATGAAGGAACTATTCCTGTAGTAGACTTAGATCAAAATGATATGCCTGAAGTCAAAGAAGGTGATAATATCACTCAAGGAGATTTAGTCACTACTGAAATGGCGTTCAAGTGTAGTAAACATGGGTTGATACAAGCATTATCTTCAGAATTAGTAGAGGATGCAGAGATTGAAATAGAAAATATTTGCAAGAAAAACTTTGCTGAATTAGTAACAAGAATTGAAAACACTAAAGTTTTGAGTATTATAAAAACTAATGCTACAGCTATTGCAGATGTTATAGGATATGCAGACTTAGAAAACACTATGGATACTGCTATCCCAGCAATTAAAAATGGACTAGTAACATTAACTAATCCTACAGGATTTGCATATTTAAAGAATCAAAAAGATAAAAATGACAGAAAATTAGGTTTAGTAACTGAATTAAACGGAAAATATTATTTTAATGGTAAAGAATTAGTTGTTGTTGATGGTGCTTTATTAGCTCCAGGAGCAGATAAAACACAGATATTTTATAGTTTAAGTATGAAAGAAGCTATAAAAATAACTCCTAGAAAAGAGGCTACCGTGGCAAGATCTACTGAGGCAGGATTTGCTAATGATACTGTACAATTAAGAGTCCTTGAGAGGGTAGGAGTACAAAAGGGTACTGTTAGAAGTATCAAGAAAATTGAATTTTAGAGAAAAGGTAGGGAGATCCTGCCTTTTTTTAATGGGGTGATTTATGACAAATGAATTAAATCAAAGAGTGGAACTATGGGGAATGACCGATGTTGAAAATGAACTTGGAGAAGTAGACAGAATAGGAACAAAAATAAAAGATATTTGGTGTAAGATCTTACCCAAGCATGGGAAAATATCCAAAATAGGGAGTACAGATATTGAAGAAGTAAATCTAAACTTGATAATAAGGTGTAGAAAATTATCTGTTAAGAATCCTAGTATTGATATGTTTTTTAAAAAAGGAAATCAAAAATACCAAGTAATTGACTGGATACCTGATTTAAAAAATAATAGTTTTTTAGAATTTTTTTGTGGGGTTACTTATGAGTAGAAATGATTTTGACGATTTCACTAAAGATATACTTGAATTAGCAATTAAATTAGATAAAGGTAAAGAAGTTAAAAAGCTTATGGGAAAAGAAGGGACTAAATTAAAAAAACAAACAAAAGCATTGGCTAAAATAAGAGTTAAAAAGCAAACAGGAAAATATCAGAAATCAATTTCAAGAGGTAAGGTTTTTAAGAGTACTAAAACTGATGATATGGTAGTTCGAGTCTATAATAAAATTCCTAAGGGAAATGAAGAAGAAATGAAAAAAGAAGCAATCAAATATAATGCAATAGAATATGGAAGAGTCATAAAGGGTAAAGATGGAATTGAAAAAGGTTTTTTGTCAGGAAAACATATTTTAAAAGATGCAAAATCAAATTTTAAAGATGAGTATTATTCAGATGTTGAAGATTTTATAGATGATATGCTCGATAACCATAACTTATAAGGGGTGATGTATGAGTTATATAAAATTACTAAAAGCAATAGATAAAAAGTTAAAAACTAGGTTTAGTCTCCCTATTCTAAGCTCTAGTGATGTAGAAGAAAAGATCATTCGACCATCATTTATGGTTGAACTGGATAATATAGGATCTAGTGATTTTATGTCTGTATCTCAGGACAAAAAAACGACTGTTAGAATCCATTATTTTAGCTCTAAGAAAGATAAAAATAAGATTGAAAATCTTAATATGATTGACTCACTAAATGAGTTATTTGTAGAAGATAGCATATTAAAAGTAGAAGAAGGGTTTAATTTAGATATTGATAGTGATATTGACATTGATATAGTAGATAAAGTGTTACAGTACAGCTTTGATATAGAGTTCTCACAACTATATAACAAAGTTGATAATGTAGAAATGATGGGCGAATTAAATATAAAAGGAGTGGGTTAGATGGCAGACATTGGTTTACCTAATTTAGAGATAATCTTTAAGGGGCTAGGAACATCAGCTATCAAAAGAGGTATCAAAGGAACAGCAGTATTAATAATTAAAGATGATACAGATAAAACTTTTGACTTTAAAGAATATAGAAGTGTCGCAGATTTAACAAGTGAGCAACTGGCTTTATATACTGATAAAAATATCCAGTATATAAAAGATTGCTTTATGGGAACACCATTAAAAATCATTGTGGCTCGGATGGATAGTACGGATGGAGTTTTTGCAGATTTATTAAAAAAAATAAAAGGTAAAATTCCTAGAAATTGTTGGATTGGTCTTGCAGAAGGATCGACAGCAGAACAAGATAGTCTTGTAAGTTTTGTAAAATCAGAAGTTAAGAATAATCAAAAAAGATATAAAGTATTAGCATATAAGGCTACTGTTACAGATGATATACATATCGTTAATTTAACTACTGATAAAGTAACTTTCAAAGGTGACAGAGGAGAACAAGACGCAAATCAAGCTATATCATATCTCTTAGGAGTTTATGCAGGATTAACCCTTGATATGAGTGCTATTGCTATTCCATTACAGTTATTAGAAAGTGTATCAGAAGTTGATGACTTAGAAGCTTTAATAAATAAGGGAGAACTTGTATTGACTAATGATGAAGGTGAGGTAAAAATAGCTAGATCTATAAACTCATTGATTACAACAGGACAAGGTGTTACAGATGATATGAAGTTTGTAATTATAGTCGAATCTATGGATCTTATCTATACAGATATTCACTATACTTGGAACAAGTTTTATAAAGGGAAATATAAAAATAAACTACAAAATCAGTTGCTTTTAATAAGTGCTATTACTGCTTACTTTGAGGGATTAGAGTCAGACAGTATTTTAGACGAAAATTATGATAATAAAACAGAGATAGATATAGAAGCTCAAAGGCTTCTTAACTACTCAAAATACGGAAAAGAAACTGTTGATAGTTGGGATGATAAAAAAGCTATGTCTATGACATACGGAACTAATGTAGTTTTTAGTGCTGATACAAAAATCTTAAATGCTATGGAAGACTTTAAGTTTAAAATAGCTATGTAAGGAGGTTATAAATTGAAGAAAAGAGAATTAAAAAAAGGTAAAGGAAAGATTTGGTTAGGTGGAATGTTGATGGCAACAGTAACCAAATCTAAATTTGATAATGAGATTGAATATGAAGAAATAGATGATCCTAATGGACATGGAAAAATTAGAGTTCCTATGGGAAATAAAGTTGCTGGATCAGTAACATTTTTAAAAAGAGATTCAGAACTTTTCATGCAGAGATTAAGACGTGAGCAATTAGGATTTGAATTTGATTCAATAGTTACAGAAGAAAATCTTGAAACTGGAGATTTTGAAACTATAAGATATATTGACTGTACAGTTGATAAAGTACCGCTTTCAGATTTTGAAAATAAAAAAATTACACAAGTGGAACTTTCAGTAAGTGCAAGGGCTTATAAAGTAATCGTTTAAAAAATTGAAAGCTCTTAGAAATGATCTGAGAGCTTCATTTTTTTATAAATGGAGGATAATTATGAAAAATAAATTAGAAAGATTAAGTTTAGAACATTTTATAAAAAAAGCTATGGAAATTGAATCTAAAAGAGAAAAATTATTTTTAATTGATACAGGAGATTTTGGAGAGATAGAATTTAAAAGACCAACAACTAAAGAAATGCTGAATTATATAGATGGAACTTCAAACTCAGTTCAAACTGATAGTGATGGAGAGGTAGTTTCTCAAGATACAGAAGGAATTTTAGATGCAAGTAAGGAATTAGTTTATCAATGCTGCTCTTATATGCAATCAACCGAACTAAGAGAAAGTTTTGATATTGAAAATCCATTAGATACACCAGTCAAAATTTTTGGAATCAATAAAACAAATGAAATTGCTAGGAAAATAATGGAAAAAGTAAATGGTAATAATTCAATTAAAAAAGCAACTGAAGAAATAAAAAACTAATTGACCAAGATGGCTGGTTTAACACGATAGCCTTCTTGGTAGTTAGAGGACAGAAATTAGAGGATTTACTCAATGCCAGTTATTTAGAAAAAGTTTTCTACATAGAAGCTAAAAATAAATATATTGAGGAAGAAAATAAAAGACAGGGAGGTGATGATAAATAATGAGTAGAACTATAGCAACTATATTAACTTTAAAAAACGAATTCACAGCACCAGCACAAAAAATAGCTAAAAGCACAAAAAATATCAACAGAGAAAATAAACGAACTATTAACTCAATTAAAAAAATGGGTAGACAGATTAAAGAAACTGCTATGAATGCTGTAAAGGATGTAACTAAAATGACAGTTGCATTTGGAGGTATAGCAGGTGCAATGGCAACTAAAATTGGATTTGGAGAAGCCATGAACTTAGAGGGGTACAAAACCCAATTAACGACAGCTACAAAAGATGCTAAAAAAGCTGGTGAAATTATGAAATTTTCAGTTGATCTAGCAAACCGTACACCTTTTGAAACAGGCTCAATGGTTGAAGCTAGTGCAAAATTAGAAGCTATGGGAGTGAGTGCAAGAGCTAATTTACCATCTATCGCAGATATGGCAGGAGCGACAAATAAATCATTGGATCAAGCAAATGAAGCTATTATAGATGCTCAGTCTGGAGAGTTAGAAAGATTAAAAGAATTTGGAATTACTAAACAAAGCATAATTGATTTTGGTGCTCAAAAAATGAATATGAAAGATTTAGTTAATAAAAAAGGACAAATAAAAGATCAAAATCAATTCAATAAGGTTTTATTTCAGTTAATGGAAAGCAAGTTTAAGGGTGGTGCTTCTACACAAGCCAAGACATTTAAAGGAATGTGGTCGACTGTTACAGGTATTACAAAAATATCTTTAGCAAACATTGTAGGAATGCAAAAAGATGGAACAATAAAACAAGGATCACTGTTTGAAATATTAAAAAGCAAGATGCAAATTGTAGGTGATACGCTTTTGAAATGGCAAACAGACGGGACTATTCAAAAGATTGCGGACGATACAGTAATAGCTGTATCTTTCATAATAGACAGTATAAAAGAAATCGCTAGAGTGGTAGCTCCAATTGTAAAATTTATCACTGAGAACTTTGGAACCATAGCACCTATAATTATGACCATAGTAGGAGCTATGCTCTTATACAAAGGTATAATGATAGCTCAAATAGTATATACAAAGGCTTTTGCAATAGCTGAAGGGATAAAAAC
>NZ_JBATVM010000277.1:0-23613 GCF_049671765.1 Psychrilyobacter sp. | reverse complement strand
CCTGTTTTACTTTTTTCCAATACTAATGTAGATAATTTTGATCTTCCTGCATATAAAGCTGCAGATAATCCTGCTGGTCCTGCTCCTACTACTATAAGGTCGTATATTTTTGACATTGTATCCTCCTGTTCATTTTATATATTTTTTTCTTAATAATAGCATATTATTACCAAAAATAAAACACTATTTTTAAAAAATTTTTTTAGAATTTTTTTATTCTTATTTAATACTTAAACCACTATCTTTAGTTTACTGATTCTAACTCTTTCTTTCCTTCTATGGCTTTTTTCATTTCAGCCTCTTCTTCAGCCTCTATTTTAGCCTCTATTTCTTTCATATTTTCCCCTTTTAATGCCTTGACCAAGGATGCCATGGCAAAAAACATTATGAATATAAATGGGAAAGCGGCGACCAGAGATATGGTCTGTAACATAACAAGACCTTGATCTCCACCTGATAACATAAGTGCTAAAGCAAGTCCTGATTGAATAGCTCCCCAAAGAAGTTTTTTAGAAACTGGTGGGTTTAAGTCACCTTTAGAACTTAACATCCCAAGTACAAATGTCGCAGCATCTGCTGATGTTATAAAGAAAGTACATAATAAAACTACTGCAATAACTGAGATAGCCATACCCATCGGGTACTTACTCAATACTACAAAAAGTGCTGTAGGAGTCGATACAATAGCTTCTTTTGCAAGATCTAATCCCTGTGCTAGTCCCATACTTCCAAATACCGCAAACCAGATAAACGAAGCTAAGGTAGGAGCTAATAATACTCCTGTAATAAATTCTCTGATTGTTCTACCTTTAGATATTCTAGCTATGAAACTTCCTACGAATGGAGCCCATGCTATCCACCATGCCCAGTAGAATATTGTCCAAGATCCAAACCAAGGGTCATTTGTAAACGTTCCCATTTCGAAACTGGCACCTACAAATCCACCTAGATAATTTCCTAAAGACTCTATAAATACTTTTAATATTAATAACGTAGGTCCCACTAAGAAACAAATAACTAACATTACTAGGATTACTCCTACATTTAAGTTAGATATAAATTTCATTCCTTTATCCACTCCAGCCATAGCTGAGATCATAAAGATTGCAGTTATTACTGCTACTATTAAAACTTGGATTGTTGCAGTTTCAGGTACACCAAATAAATAGTTTAAACCTGCATTTATTTGATAAGTTCCCAATCCTAAAGATGTTGCTACTCCTGCCACAGTGGCAAAAATTGCAAATACATCTATCATTTTTCCAAACCATGATTTAACTAATTTTTCTCCTACAATAGGAATAAAAACACTACTTACTAACGCAGGTTTTCCCTTTCTAAACTGCATATAAGCCATAACTAAAGCCAATACAGAGTAGTTAGCCCATGGATGTAATCCCCAATGCATAAATGATTGTTGCATAGCAAACGCTGCTGCTCTAGGTGTTCCACCTTCAATTCCTATGATTGGATTAACATAGAAATTCATAGGTTCTGCTGCTCCCCAGAATACTAATCCTATCCCCATTCCTGCAGAAAATAACATAGCGAACCATGATATCAAGGTATATTCAGGTTTAGAATCATCGGCACCTAATTTTATTTTTCCATATCTACTGAATGCTAAATACCCACAAAATGCTACGAATAATGACATTGATAATGTATATAACCAACCATAACTATCTATAAGGTAAGTAAACGTCATGCTACCTGCCTTTTTAAAACTTGCAGGTGCTAATAATCCCCATAATACTATCGATAATGTCAGTACTATAGACACATAAAAGGTAGCATCAGTCTTTGATTCACTTTTAAATATTTTTTTATCTGTGCTCATAAAATCCTCCTTTTTATTTAAATTGTAATTGTTAAAGCAAATTAATAGGGGAGCATGATAGCTCCCCTATTGAATTAGAATTAGAATTTTACTTCAAATACTGTTTGATCTTCAATATCAGTAGCAAGTGCGTCTAAAGCAACTCCTACTCTATGATATCTTAATTTCCATTGTTCTTCTTTAGAAGTACTAGGGTCTCCTAATGGATATGGAATTGAGATTGTAGGAACTATCTTATTAGCACCTACTGTTTTAGCTACTGGTACTAAGTTTGCCATTTGTACAATTGGGAAACCTGCTTTTTCTATTGCTTTTACCATCGTTGTTCCACAACGAGTACAAGTACCTCATGTAGAAGTCATGATCACAGCGTCAACACCGTGTTCTTTTAAGAATGGTACAATTTCTTCAGCCATTCTAGTTGCTTCTGCTTCAGTAGTTCCAGTTCCAACTGTAGTATAGAAATGTGAATCTATGCTTCCAATTTTCCCTTCAGTTTCATATGCTCTTAATGCATCTAAAGGTACACATACGTTAGGGTCTGCGTCTGCTGCTGCTGGGTCATAACCTGCATGGATAGTTTTAAATACTCCAGCTTCTAATCTTGGCATTTCACTAATGTCATACATTCCCCATCTTGTAGCTGATGCAGATTGAATTCTGTCAGGGTTTGCTACTGGTACTATTCCACCTGTAGTAACAAATGCTATTTTTGCAGTTGATAAATCTTTAATAGCTGGTGCTATTTCTACTCTATCACTTTTTGGAATAGGTAACTCAGTTACATATTCTTCTCCAGCTAATTTTTTAAGAAGCATTTTAACTCCTCTAACTGCTGCAGGTTCCATTGTAAAGTCAATAACTTGATGTCTAATTCCTCTTACATAGAATCCTTCTTCTTCAGCTGTTCCAATTTTTTCTCCAGATAAAACTTTATCTCCATAAGCAGCCATTTTCTTAGTATCTTTTCTCATTGCAGCGGCACTTCTACCCCCTGGGAAAATAACAACTTCTTTTTTAAACATTTCTACTCCTGGATTTTCTATATGCATAGATGAAATTACAGGAACTCCAAATTTTTCTTTAACAGCTTTACAGATTACTCCACAAGCATTCCCATATCTTCCTGCTTGAAAAGATGGTCCTGCGAAGAAGATGTCAAATTCTTTACCTTCTAAAAATGCTAAAATTCTTTCTACTGCTTCATCTTGATTAGAACCCATGAAGTTATCTCCACAAACAACTGTATGAGTTACTTCTGCATTCTTTAATGCTGCGTCTAATGCTAATGAAGGTCCTACTAATCCTTCTCTAATCTCTGGAGCATGATCGGCTTTGTCTTCCCCACCAATTCCAGCGAAAAATTGATTTATATATAAAATTGCTTTTTTCATACTGTTTAATCCTCCTTAAAATTCTTTCATTGTTTTTTGAGACCATCCAAGTACTTGATCTCCACAGAACATAGAGTTATTTTCTAAAATAACTGAACCGTCTTCTTTAACTGAAGCACCTAATTTCTCGTCGCCTTCCCATCCACCAGATAAACCATCTCTACCTAATGCTGCTAATTCTCCGATTACTTCTTCCATTGGTGGTAATTTGATTAACTGTGATACATTTCCACAAGAAACAATTGCATTAGCTTTTTCACTTAATACAACTAATGGTTGAGACTGACCGTCTCTACCTGTACACTCATTTGTTATTCCTACAGTTTTTACTCCTACGTCTTCTAAAGCATCGAAACATGCAATAAAGTCAGCATCTGGATTTCCGTATCCTTCTTCTGCTAAGATAGCTCCATCTGCTCCTAATGACTTAGCCATTTGAGCTACGAATATAGCGGATCTTTCTTTTTGTTCCATCGCTACGTTCAAGTTAGACATAATAACACCTAAGAAGTTAATAGTTTCTCCATGTGCTTTGTATAATTCTTTGATTGTAGGACAGTTTTGCATATCATATGTAGACCATTTAGATGAACAAGGCATGAATGAACCACTGATGATTGCTCCGTCTAAAATTTCATTTGGATTCATAAACGTTGGAAGCATTCTGTTTGCATCCCATCCGTATACTAAGTCATTGTATCCAGCTTCTTCCATTTGTGATTGTGGTTGCATTACATATACAACTGCTGGAAGTGCTTTTATTTTTTCGTCTCTTTTGATGATTGGACCTAATTCAAATTCTTCAATTTCTTCAGGTTCTAATTCTTTAACTGCATTTCCAACATACTCAGAAAGTCTCATTGCACCCCATCTAAGAGCTTTGTTTTTCTTTTGTTGTTCAAATCTTTCGAACTCTTCATCTGTATTAGCTACAAGACAAATATTAATAAGTTTAGAGAAATAAGTTAAATCGGCTCCTTCTCCACTCATATCTATCATTCCGTCTCCAAAACTTCCCCAGTGCTTTCCTACTGCTAAAACACTAGTATTTTTTAATGCATGCGTTCTTCCGCTACCTGCTGGAGTCATTCCACCAGTTACACCTGGAAATACTGGATTTCCATTTACTCTACATCTAGGTTCAATTGCTTCCTTTACAGGAACGATTCTCTTATTTTCCCCAGGTCTTGCGATAACAATGTCTGCTTCGGTAATATGCTCATCTTCCATAACATAAGCCAAGGCTTCTTCCTTGTTAATTGTAAGAATACCATTTACATACGCTGTAGTATCCCCAAACTTAACATCTTTCACATAAAAATTTCCCAATTCAAGTTTCATTACTTCACCTCTTTTTCGTTTTTTTTAATCAAGGTTAAAACTCAACCGCATCCTTCATTTTATCAATCAAGGTTGTTTTCTAATCGCGATTAACTTTTATCTACTTAATTTATAACCTATAAAATTTTATAAGTCAACACTTTTTTTCAACTAAAGTTATTTTTTTATCAAACTCTTACTAAAATCAACGTTTCCAATCAAATGGAAAATAAAAATAAAAATAGATCCGTTTTTGAAACTTCATGTCACATTTCAAAACTTTATCCCGGAATATATTCACTATTCATAATGTGATAGTTCTAAAAAGAATATTAAATACTCTTAATAAATATATACATATTCTTTTTTATCATTAATATTTTACCTACTTTGTGAAAAAAAAATTTAAAACCGAATGAAACCTTTTGTATTTTAAATAAAATAATAAAATAAACTATTTTGTTTTTGGTGTTTTTATTATATACTTAGTTAATAACTAGATTAACTTACAGGAGAGAAAAGAAAAGATGACCAGACTAGAACGAAAATTAAATGTAAAACGGCTTTTTATCGATGCGACTATGACTATTATTCAAGATGAAGGCTTAGAAGAGGTTAGTATCAGAAAAGTTGCAAAAATAACAGGTTATAACAGTGCAACTCTCTATACATATTTTAAGAATTTAGACCATTTGATTCTTTTAACTTGTATGAAGTTTTTAAATGAATATATCACTGGATTAGATTCATATACTGAAAAAGCAGAAAATCCATTGGAAGAATCTATTCTCGTTTGGGAATTTTTTTGTAAATGTTCATTTGAAAAACCAGATATATATAAATCTGTATTTTTTTCTAATTTAGATTTTAATAGAAAAGATTTTGAAAACTATTACGAGATCAAAGAATTCTATAAGATTTATCCAGAAGAAATAACAACCTCATTTGCAAAATTTCATCGTATGATCTTAAAATTAGATATTTACGAGAGAAATAAGATCCTTTTGATAAAGATTGCTCGAAAAAAACTGATTTCTCCAAGTAATATAACTACTATCAATAATATGCAGGTTCTTATCTATAAGGGTCTTTTAGAAGAAGCTACAAAACCTGAAAATATTTATAGACGTAGAGTTTTATGTAATAGAGCTATCAAATACATAAAAAACTGTTATAAATTATTCACTCTAGAAGAGTGTGGATTATTAAAGTAAAAAAATTAGGAGTAGTCTAAGGCTACTCCTAATTTTTTTACTAATTATTATTTTTATCTCCTTAAAAATCTATTATGAATTTTTTCATGTTTTAAGTTTGTATTTTCTCCATGTCCTGGATAAACATTTATATCACTAGGATATGTTTTTATTTTTTTTAGACTTTCTTTCATCTGTCCTTTATTACTTAGTTGTGTATTGGTTATACCGATAGTATTTTTGAACAAAAAATCTCCTGTAAACATTACTTTTTCTATTTGAAAATAGTATACGATAGAACAAGTAGTATGCCCTGGAGTATCTATTACAAAAAAATCAAACTCCCCTATTTTTTGTTTCCCTTCATCTAGATATTTCATCTCTATCTTATTTACATCAAATCTTGTTTTTATTCCATATTTTTTTATAGTATAATCAAAATCAGCGTCCATTATATAGTTTGGTCGATTAGAACTAAGATATACTGGAACTTGATACTTATTTACAAATTTTTCCACACCTAATAAATGATCCCAATGAGTATGAGTTAATAAAACTCCCAGGACATTTAATTTAGATTCTTCTATAACCTTATCAATACTACCAAAATCACTTAAATCTACAATTAAACAATCATTCCCTTTTATTAAAATATAATTATTATTTGTAATTATCCCGCAAATAATTTTTTTTATTTCCATAACTCCTCCACAATTTCTATCTCTACTTATTTTAAATATCCCCTTAATCTTTGTTTTTCATCCTCTGAGATAAAAGCTGCTTCTACACTGTTTAAATATATATCCGTATATTCACTTTTTTTCAACTTAAAAGATTTTTCTATTTGAACATATTCTTCAGTCATAGTAGTATTTGAAACAGTTCTATTGTCTGTATTTAATGTTACCACAATTTCATCATTATGAAAATCATATATTGGATGTTCTTCATAATTTTTTACAGCTTTAGTCTGGACATTACTTGTAGGGCATATTTCTAATGGAATCTTTCTTTCCTTGACTAGATTATACGCTTTTTCACTATTAGTTATAAATACTCCATGTCCAATTCTCTCTGCTCCTAAAAGCTCAATGGCATCAACAACATTTTGACCTATACCTGTTTCCCCTGCATGGATAGTTATCCTATATCCATATTCTTTGGCTTTTTTCATAGGATCAATAAATTTATGGCAAAATCCTGCCACTTCTCCACCACAAAGGTCTACTGCCTCAACACCTTTACCTATAAACATCCTTCCCTCCTCAACTATTTTCATAGCTGATTCTGCCGATAGATGTCTCATACATGACAAAATATAGTTTCCCTTTATATCATATTTTTTTTCTGCTCTCCTCATTCCACGTAGTACACTCTCAATTATCTCTTTTGTAGTCAATCCATTTTCCATATGTTGCTGAGGAGCAAATCTTACCTCTATATATTTTATATTTTCCAAGGCTGCATCTTCCATCAACTCAAAAGATACCCTTTCTAAATCTTCTTTACTCTGCATAATAGCTATAGGTAAATCAAAAGATCTCAGATATTCATCCAACGAGGCACAGCTTAAAGGTGCAGTTAGCCACTCTTTGATATCTTCTAAATTTTGCGTTAATTCTAGTTTATTTTTTTTTATTATATCCAAAACTGTTTCAGCCCTTAAACTTCCATCTAAATGGCAGTGTAGATCAATTTTTGGCATTTCCTTATAACTCATTCTTATTCCTCCTATTATTTGATCCGATATATAGATTTCTAAGTAATAAAAAAATCCCCATTACAAAGAACGCTGTTATGAACAGACCCTCTTCGTAATCAGGAATTATAGGTACCTGGTAGAAACCTCCAAACCATATTATTGGAGTTATACGATGTTAAATTATTATTAATATAATAACAATTTTTTACCGTTCTGTCAATTACAACTCTTGTGTTTTAGTGATCAATTCTCCATAACCTGTGTTCGGATCCATAACCCTAGTAAATTTATAATTTCCCAATATTCCTATTACTAATTCACACGTTGTATTAACAATATTTCCTTCTACAAGATGCCCCCCAAAACTAACTCCTTCTTGATTGCTATAACTTATATGTAGATGAACACCATTAGGAGAAAGAGTCCCATTCAATGAAAGTATTTCCATATTTTTATTAATTTGTTTAACATTTATCCCATCAGCCACTCTAAATCTAGCCTTTGATACACAACCTACAGAAGAAAGTATAATTCCTGCTTTTATTTGCTTTTCTTTAACTACCCTCTGTATTTCAATTTTTAAATCCATACCCTCAGTCAATCTAATAGCATATATTTCCATTTTTTATATTTCTCCTCTCTTATGTATTCTAAGATTAATGCTACTACATTTAAATAAAAGATACAAGTCTAAAATAAAAGGCCTCCCAACTGTAATAGTCACACAGTCAAGAGGCTTTTATTTTATATTTTATTTTAAGGAAAGAAAGAAATGAAAAAATATTACTATTTTCATTTGCTTATACTAATTAGTCGAAGAAAGTTCGAAAAAAGTTTAAAAAAATTTTTTTATTTTAAAGAGACACGACAATTTCTCAAATAATTCAATTCTTCAATAGTATTAAATTTAATAAATTTTATTTTTATAGTCTAGATTCTCAAATTAATCTTAACTTTAAGTTTTTAAGAAGTCAACCTCTAGAAAATCGTATAAAATATACTCTATGAAAACTTAATCTTTTCCAAGTATATATAAGATTTCAATTCAACAATTCATTTATATTATAATCATTACTAGTATTTCATCTTTATTTAGTATAAATATGATACAATATAGAATACAAAAAAGCTGTTATTATTATTGACGCTTTTAGTTTGATTGAATTTTAGGAGGAACAAATGAAAAAAGGTAAAACGAAAGCTGTTAAAATAAAAGGGAAAAATAAAAACAAAAGTAAAAAATTAGGTAAAGCATTAGTTAAATCAAATGTTAAAAGAAAGATAAAAATAAAAGAAATAGAAGAAGCAGAGGCAAGATAATATCTTGCTTTTTTTATACCTTTTTTTTAAATTAAATATATAAGTTTATAATTCCGAAGATCTACATAACTCCCTCCCTATCCATTTTCTTAACTTTTGCGTTATAAAACTAAATATTAATTAAAATTAATCGCGATTTTTTTCACTAATCTATTGTTTTCTTAAATTTTATGTGCTAATATCATAGGGATATTCCACATAAGATGTCTTTTAATAAATATAATTTTCATTTTAAAAAATAATTTTTTATTATGTATAATATATAAGTTAAAAATCGGTTGAAGGTATAGGGAGAAGATAAGAAGTTATCGCCGAAGAAGTAAAACTTTCAGGTGCTTTTATTTAATAAAAGTGGGACCTATACTGGACGAACCTCTGGAGAGATCCAAAATAATGGACACCGAAGGAGCAAACCCTTAAAAGGGCGAAACTCTCAGGTAAAAGGGACAGAGGAATTTATTTGTATATCAATAAATCTATGTATTTTTATATATAGTTTTTTATGTATATATAATTAAATTCCCTATAAGCAAAAGGGAGGCACTAAATATGGATACACTTAATTTTTTTCAAGCAATAAATAACTTTGTATGGGGACCACCGCTATTAATATTACTAGTAGGAACAGGAGTTTATCTAACAGTACGACTGGGATTACTACAAATTTTCAAACTTCCATTGGCACTTAAATATCTTTTTATAAAAGATAGTGATGATACTGGTGAAGGTGACGTAAGTAGTTTTGCTGCACTTTGTACTGCACTGGCGGCAACTATTGGTACTGGAAACATTGTAGGAGTAGCAACCGCTATTCGATTAGGAGGGCCAGGAGCTTTATTCTGGATGTGGATGGCGGCATTCTTTGGAATGGCAACTAAATATTCAGAAGGACTTTTAGCCATCAAATACAGAACGAAAGATGAGAACGGACAACAAGCTGGAGGGCCCATGTATTATTTAGAAGGGGGGCTTAAAAATAAAAGGCTTGGTAAGTTCTTAGCAAAATCTTTTGCTGTATTTGGAATTGGAGTTGCATTCTTTGGAATTGGAACTTTTGCTCAAGTAAATGCAATTGTTACGGGAGTAAGTGGTGGATTTGGAGTTCCAAGAATCATAGTCGCAGTACTATTAACAGTTAGTGTAGCTGCTGTAACTGTAGGAGGGATAAAAAGTATCTCTAGAGTTTCAGAGATTGTAGTTCCATTTATGGCTCTATTTTATGTCTTTGGAGCGACAATAATACTTCTTATGGATAAAAGTGCTACTATAGCCGCATTTAATTTAGTTATTAGTAGTGCATTCAATGGTCATGCTGCTGTAGGAGGATTTGCAGGAGCAGGAGTAGCTCTAGCATTAAAAGCAGGGGTAGCTAGAGGAGTTTTCTCTAATGAATCTGGTTTAGGATCAGCTCCTATCGCATCTGCTGCTGCTAGAACAAATTCTTGTGTAAGACAAGGATTAATTTCTATGACTGGTACATTCTTTGACACTATTGTAGTTTGTACTATGACTGGTCTTGTACTTATTTCTTCTGGATTTTGGAATCATGCAGATCTTGCTGGAGCAGAAGTTACCAACGCCGCATTTAATAACCTTCTTACATTTGGGGGTATCGGTGGTCTTATCGTCAATATTGGTATTATTTTCTTTGCCTTCACTACAATCCTTGGTTGGAATTACTATGGTGAAAGATGTACTGTATATCTTTGTGGTGTAAAAGGAATAAAATACTTTAAAGCAATCTTTATATTCTTAATTGCCATAGGACCATTCATCAGATTAGAGCTCATTTGGGTTGTAGCTGATATAGTTAATGGACTTATGGCTATTCCAAACTTAATTGGTTTAATTGCTCTTAGTGGAGTGATTATAAAAGAAACAAAAGATTATTTTGAGGAATTAAAAGTAAAAGAAAAAAAGAAAAAAATGGTTTAGAGAAAAAAAGTGGAATATCAAAAATATGGCTTCCAAATTTTGGAAGCCTTTTTAATTACAACAACTTATTTTTGACAACTAAAAAAAAAGAATTTTTCATCTTTTATCACAATATTTTTCAAATCTAATTTTGAGCATTCTTTTTCTAAACTTATATCATTAGGAATAGCATCCCTGTTTAGAATATAATTTATTTTTTTATGATGTTCTTTCAATTGATTTCTAGTTTTAGAATGTATTATATAAAAAACTCCTCCCTTATTTAAGAGTCCCATAGCATTTTCAAATAAAATATCTAATCTTTCAAAGTGGGGAATACTGTCAAATAATACTACAATATCAAACTTTCGCTCTAAATTTATTTTTTTTTCAAAGTCTATACAGCAAGTCTTCACTTTAGGAAATTTTTTTTTTAACTCTCCTAACATTTCTTCTGAGATATCTACTCCTAGATAGTTTTCTGATTTATTTAAATCTAAAAAAGAATAAAAAGTTCCTGTCCCTGAACCAATCTCTAAAATGTGATTTTCCTTATCAACATTCATTAATTTTAAACTTTCTTCAATGGCAAAGGTTCTATCATTAGTTAAATAATCAATCCATTTATCTACGTTATTATTAAAATATTCTCTATTATTTTGTATTTTCATATATCTCCCTAAATTATAATATCTACTGTCATCAATATAAAATTTTCTATAAACTTCTGAGTTATTCTGTATAGTAAAAACGTTAAATATAGATTCAAATAATTCTACATGTTCTGAATATAAAGGAAATAACAATTTTTCAAGTTCATTTAGTTCATCATGGAGTTTATCTAGACTTTTGCTCATTGGTGCCCTCCTAAATATCTAGAATAACTCAACCTTTTATAAGTATACTTTATTTAAATGATAAATTATATACTTTACAACTCATAAACCAACATTTTTTATCCTCCACTATAACCTCTAAGAAACTGCATTAAAATATAAAAGATGACTTCTACAAAATACAGAAATCATCTTTTATTCTTATTTTTTACTATTTTAAACAAAATTTATAGGTTATCAATCTTTCCAATATCTTTCCTACAATATAACCCTTCAAAGTTTATTTTTTCCATAGAACTATATGTATTTTTGCAAGCAACCTCTAAAGTTTCTCCTAAACTAACTATATTTATCACGCGTCCACCATTAGTTAAAATTTTTCCTTTTTCTAATTTGGCCCCTGCAATAAAGACTAGATCCTCTACGTCTAAAAGACCTCTTATCTCATATCCTTTTTTGTAATTTTCAGGATATCCCCCAGATACTCCTACAACACAACAAGCAGAAGCGTCTTTCCAATTCATCTCAACTTTATCTAAATTTCCATCTATACACATCTCTAAAATTTCTAAAAAATCATTTTCCATAAGTGGCAACACAGCTTGAGTTTCAGGATCTCCTAGCCTCATATTATATTCCAATGAGTATATTCCTTTTTTAGTTATCATCAATCCAAAGAATATAACACCA
The DNA here is from genome assembly GCF_049671765.1 of Psychrilyobacter sp. NCBI lineage: Bacteria > Fusobacteriati > Fusobacteriota > Fusobacteriia > Fusobacteriales > Fusobacteriaceae > Psychrilyobacter > Psychrilyobacter sp. The sequence continues at coordinate 11,404 of NZ_JBATVM010000277.1, read as the reverse complement.
TTAAACTTCATATTCTCCGCTTTTAATCCTTCCAAGGTAGGAGTCATAATATCATTGATAAAGCCTTTCATAATATCGGGTGTTACATATGGATTAGGAGCTATTACTCCCATTCCTCCTGTATTTAATCCTATTTCTCCTTCTCCGATCTTTTTATGATCCTTAGCAGATATAAATGGAACTATGGTATTACCATCTGTAATAGATAATATTGACGCTTCTACTCCTTCAAGAAATTCCTCTATAACTATTTCAGATCCAGCTTCACTAAATTTATGGTCTAACATCATATCTTTGACCGCTTCCACAGCTTCGACTTTATTTTGAGCTATAATTACACCCTTTCCTGCAGCTAATCCACTAGCTTTTATAACAGTTGGATATTCTATTTTATCTAGATACTTTATAGCACCATCATAATCATTAAAGATCTCATAGGCAGCTGTTTTTACCCCATATTTTTTCATAAAATCTTTAGAGTAGGCTTTGCTTCCCTCTAAAATTGCAGATTTTTTATCTGGACCAAATACAATCAGTCCCTTTTCTTCAAATTTATCTACTATTCCTTCTACTAATAACTCCTCAGATCCTACCATGGTCAGACCAACTTTATTCTTCTTGGCAAAGTTTACCATCTCTTCAATATTGGATAGCTCTATATTTTCACATCTATCTAGTAGTTCCGTTCCAGCATTTCCTGGCGATACATATATTTTTTCCACTTTACTATTTTGAGCAAATTTCCATGCAATAGCATGTTCACGACCGCCACTACCTATAATTAAAATTCTCATAATTCACTCCTTTTTCTCTATATTTTTATTCAGATATATTAGTTTTTAATTCCTTACTTAATATTTTACTCCAATCAAAACTCTATAAATACTAAATTCATAGATAAAAAACTGAACACAGAGATACTCCGAGAATAAAAAGAGTAACACAGAGAAAATAAAAACTCTGTGTACCCCTCTTTTAATTATGTGGAACTCTGTGTCAAAAAAGTTCAGTTATTTATCACTTATTTTTTAGTGTTTAAAATGTCTTATCCCTGTAAGTACCATAGATATGCCATGTTCATTACATGCATCTATAGATTCTTGATCTCTCATTGATCCACCAGGCTGAGCTATTCCACCAATCTTTGCTGCTGCACAGGCATCTACTACATCTCTGAATGGGAAAAATGCATCTGATGCTAATATCGCCCCATCTCCAGCTCTCTCAATAGCTTGTTTTGTAGCCCATATTCTATTGGTCTCACCAGTTCCTATCCCTTTAGCCATTCCATCTTTTACTACTACTATAGCATTGGATTTTACATGTTTTACTACCTTCATTCCAAATACTAAGTCTGTCATTTCTGATTCTGTAGGAGATTTTTCAGTTACTACTTTAAAGTCATTAGAGAATGCTGTATCCCTATCCTGTACTAAGATACCACCATCTACCTTTACATATTCTACCTTATCACATGGTTTTTGATATGCCTTTATTATTCTCAAGTTTTTCTTTGTCTTTAATATTGTTAAGGCTTCCTCTGTAAAATCAGGAGCAATTACTATTTCCAAGAATATTTTCTTTAACTCCTCAGCAGTTTTACCATCTACTTTTTTGTTAAAAGCTACTATTCCACCAAATATAGAAATAGGATCACAATTATACGCCTTCATATACGCATCATAGGTATTTTCTGCAATTCCTACTCCACAAGGGGTAGAATGCTTTAGCCCACAACATGCAGGTATTTCAAATTCATTAGCTACCTTCCATGCCACATCCATATCTCTTATATTATTAAAAGATAATTCCTTTCCATTTAATTGATCAAAATCTTTCATAGCCCCATTTTCAGTTGTAGATACATAGTAAGCAGATTTTTGATGTGGGTTTTCACCATATCTTAAGTCCATCTTTTTAACATACGATGTACTCAAATATTCTGGCATCTCTCCCTCTAATAAAAAGTTAGATATAGCAGCATCATAGGCTGATGTTAGATTAAACACCTTTCCTGCTAGCCTCTTCTTGGTTTCGAAAGTTACTTTCCCTGCTTCCATCTCTTTCTTTACTACATTATAGTCAGAAGTGTTAGAGATTACTACCACATCTTTAAATGACTTAGCAGCAGATCTAAGCATTGTAGGTCCACCAATATCTATAAACTCTACCTTGGCTTCAAATGAAATATCATTTTGTACCTCTTTAAAAAATGGATATAAATTAACTATCACCATATCTATTGTAGTTATATTTCTTTCTTTTAGGGTTTTCATATGTTCCTCGTTGTCCCTAACAGCCAAAATACCCCCATGGATAATTGGATGCAAAGTTTTTACCCTTCCATTTAACATCTCTTCTGCCTGTGTTACTTCTGCTACATCTAATACAGCTATATTATTTTCTTTTAGATGTCTATATGTCCCACCTGTAGAAATTATCTCTATTCCTTGTGATATTAAAAAACTTGCAAATTCCACTATTCCTGTTTTATCAAAAACTGATATCAATGCTCTTTTCACTTGTATATCCTCCTCTGTGTGTATTTACAACTTTTTATTTGAAATTATATAGTACTCGCTCAATAGCCCTTGGCAACAACTTATGTTCTTCTACCAATACTTTCTTTTGTAAGATTTCTGCATTATCTTCTGGATCAACTTTTACTTTTATTTGCTCTATTATCTCACCTTCATCTATCCCTACATCTACATAATGAACTGTACACCCAGATTCAGATTCTTTAGCTTCTATTACTGCTCGGTGAATTTTCATCCCAAACATTCCAGGTCCGCCAAACTTAGGTAAAAGGGAAGGGTGGATATTTATTATCCTCCCTCTCCTGTTATTTATAAAATTTTCATCCAAAATCGATAGAAATCCTGCTAAAACTATTAGATCTACCTTTTTTTCTAAATATTCATCTATCTTCTTAGATATATCTTTTTTTAAAATCTTTCTATCAAATATTTTTGTCACTATATTACTTTGTTCTGCCCTCTCAATACCATAACATTCTCTATCTGCTATAACACAAGATATCTCATACTCTACTTTTGATGTAGAGACATTATCAATTATGGATTGTAAGTTACTTCCACCACCAGATATCAAAACTGCTATCTTAAACATATTCCATTATCTCCCTTAGATATAGTTCCTATCTCATAAGGAGCTTCTCCTAACTCCTCCAAAGTTTTGATTATTCCAGCTTTTTCACTAGAGTTAGCTATTATTACAAATCCTACTCCCATGTTAAATGTTCCCCACATCTCAGATTCATCTACACCTAATGACATTAGGTGTTTAAAGATAGGAAGTATTTTTATTGATGATTTTTCTACTACAGCTTCTAATCCTGCTGGTATTACTCTAGGTAAATTTTCAATTATTCCCCCACCTGTCATATGAGCCAGGCCGTTTATTCTATGCTTTTTAATAAGTTCTAAGATGGGTTTTACATATATTCTTGTAGGAGTAAGTAATTCCTCTCCTATTGTTTTATCACCATATTTGGCATCATAATCATTTACTAATTTTCTTACCAAAGAAAATCCGTTACTGTGTACCCCTGATGAAGGTAATGCTATTATTGTATCTCCTTCTTCTATCTTTGATCCATCTATAAGGTCTTCTTTTTCTACTACTCCTACTGTAAATCCAGCTATATCATAGTCTCCATCTTTATAAAATCCTGGCATCTCTGCTGTTTCTCCACCAACTAAGGCTGCATCAGATTGTAAACATCCTTCCGTTATTCCACTCACAAGTGTCGCCGCGACATCTGCATCTAACTTTCCACAAGCCATATAATCTAAGAAAAATAATGGTTTAGCTCCGTGGCATAATACATCATTTACACACATAGCCACACAATCAATTCCTACAGTATCATAAGTTTTAGTTTTGAATGCTATTTCCAATTTAGTTCCTACACCATCTGTTCCAGATACCAAGATTGGATCTTTCATCTGTCCCAATTGATACATTGCACCAAAACTTCCTAAACCAGTAAGTACATTTTTATTGTGTGTTTTCTTTACTAAATCCTTCATTAATCCTACTGATTTGTATCCCTCTTCCTTATTTACTCCTGCATCTTTATATGAAATTGTTGACATTACAGCCTCCTAATATTATTTTTATTTTTACTCTCTTTCTCCTATCGGTACATGTTTTGCAATTACTAAAATTCACGATAGGGAGAAAGACTATATGATCTATTATATTTTGACTCTTTTCACTCCTCCTTCTTATGATTTCTCTAAAACTAGAGAAACCATAGCTAAAATAACTAGCGATAGTTCCTCTGATCTGAGAGGAAACGACAACAAGAAAGGAGTTATAATAATTACATATTCGCTACTGTAGACATAGGATATATTCCGCTAAAACATCCCATACAGAAACTTTTACTCCCCAAAGTGTCGGTCAAATTATCCAGTTTTAAAAAGTCTAGACTATCTGCACCGATATATTCACATATCTCATCTACAGACATCTCTGCAGCTAGAAGTTCCTTTCTATAAGCTATATCTACACCAAAATAACATGGATGCATTACTGCCGGGCTTGCAGATCTGAAGTGAACTTCTGTAGCTCCTGCTCCTCTTAACATCTCTATTAACTTTTTACTTGTAGTTCCACGAACCAATGAATCGTCTATTACCACTACTCTTTTACCCTCTATCATAGATCTAATAGGGTTTAATTTTACCCTTACAGCTCTTTCACGAAGTTCTTGAGATGGTTTTATAAATGTTCTCCCAATATATTTATTTTTTACTAACCCAGTCACAAATGGTATCCCTGAAGCTATTGCATATCCTTGAGCTGCTGGCAATCCAGAATCTGGAACACCTATCACGATATCTGCTTCTACCTTTCCTTGTTCCCAAAGTTTTACCCCTGTTTCATATCTACTTTTATATACATCCAATCCATCTATCACAGAATCTGGTCTAGCAAAATAAATATGTTCAAATGAGCAAGGGGCTTTATGTGACTGTTCGTTATAGTTGATTGCTTCTATACCATTCTCATCTATTATGACGATCTCTCCTGCGTTTATATCTCTGATTAATTCTGCTCCTACAGAGTCTAAAGCACATGATTCAGATGCCAGTACTATACTTCCATCCTCTAGTTTCCCCATGCAAAGTGGTCTAATACCGTAGGGATCTCTTATCCCAATCAATTTACCTTGTACAGCTATTACTAGAGCAAAAGATCCCTTTATAGCTGAGATAGTGTCTACTAACGTTGATTTTAATCCATTTTTAGATCTTCTAGCCATCATGTTTATGATAACTTCTGAATCGGTAGTAGTTTGAAATACCACCCCTGCATCTTCTAATAACTCTTTGATTATCATGGGATTAATAAGGTTCCCATTATGAGCTACAGCTATATCTCCTAATTTAGAATGTCTTTGTAGTGGTTGTGCATTCCCCTCACACGATCCACCAGCTGTAGAGTATCTTACATGACCTATTCCTACATTCCCTACTGTTTCTTTTAGAGTTGTTTCTGAAAATACATCTGAAACTAACCCTTGACCTTTATAGGTTTTTATATTTTCATCTTTAGATATACTCATTCCTGCACTTTCTTGTCCCCTGTGCTGTAATGAGCACAAACCATAGTAGATAAGTCCTGCTATGTCTTTTTTGTCTTCTTTGGAATAAATCCCAAATACACCACATTCCTCTTCCATCTTCTCTGATTCGTTATATATAACCATTATTTTGCTCCTAGTCTTTTTAATATTTCTATATATGCTTCCTCTATACTTCCTAAATCTCTTCTAAATCTATCTTTATCTAATTTTTGTCCTGTAACTTTATCCCATAACCTGCAAGTATCTGGTGAAATTTCATCGGCTAAAACTATCTCTCCAGCAGCATTTTTTCCAAATTCAATTTTGAAATCTACTAAATCTATCCCTTCATTTCCGAAAGCTGTAAGCAAGAGAATATTTATTTTTTCAGTTATCTCATATATTGTCTTTAGTTCATCATATGTAGCCAATCCCATGGCTACTGCATGATGGTCGTTGATAAGTGGATCACCAAATTCATCATTTTTATAGCATATTTCAAAGATAGTGTTTTCAGGTTTAGTTCCTTCTTCAATTCCTACCCTCTTAGCCATAGATCCAGCTATTATATTTCTTACTATTACTTCTAATGGAAATATTTCCAATTTCTCACATAATTGATCTCTATCATTTAATTTTTCTTTAAAGTGAGTCTTAATTCCATTTTTTTCCAAATTTTCAAATAATATAGTTGTAATTTCATTATTCATAACTCCTTTATTAGAGATAATTCCTTTCTTTTCTCCATTTCCAGCAGTAGCATCATCCTTATAATGTATAATTACCAAATTTTCATTGTCTGTAGCGTATACTTGTTTAGCTTTACCTTCATATATAAATTCTCTCTTTTCCATCTCTATCCTCCGATTTATTCAAATTAAATTTTTTTATCATGAATCATACAAATTCTGTATGATTCAATCTATATATTCACTGTAGTTCCAACGTCTATTTATATTATTAAATCTCAATTAGTAATTTTTTTTATAACTCTACTCCACTCTCATTATCTGCAATGAAATTTTTCTTCATATTTTCTCTAAATGCTATTAATCTTTCTCTAACTTCAGGATATTTAAGTGCTAATATTTCTACTACTAACATCCCTGCATTATACGAATTATTTATTCCAACTGTCGCTACTGGGATAGATTTTGGCATCTGTACGATAGATAATAATGCATCCATTCCATCTAGTGCCGCTCTGATCGGTACTCCTACGACTGGCAGTATTGTCTTTGAAGCTATTACCCCTGGTAGATGAGCAGCTAATCCCGCCCCGGCAATTATTGCTTGCGTATCTTCTCCTTCTAGTCTTTTTAATGTCTCTACCAATTTTTCTGGCACCCTGTGAGCTGATAATATATGTGCTTCAAATTCAATCTCAAACTCTCTCAAGCATTTGGCTGCCCCTTTCATAACATCTGTATCCGATTTACTTCCAAATATAATAGCTACCTTCATAAACTCTCTCCTTTTATTTAAAAATATTTTTAATCCCTCAACATCTTGCCCATATTAAGCTTCCTTTGGCAGATATAAAATCCGATACAATTACCTGTTTCTGAAATAATTCACACCATTTCTGAAGATATTTTGTTCCTTATCTCCTATGATATTTTTATATAAATTCTCTCCTGTTCTTTCTGAATGACCCATCTTACCAAATATTCTTCCATCTTTAGAAGTTATCCCTTCTATTGCATAGACAGATCCATTTGGATTATATTCTCCATGATTAGTTGGATTTCCATCTAAGTCAATATATTGAGTTACTATTTGACCATTTTCTATTAATTCTTTTAGTTTTTCCTCTCCTACAACAAATTTTCCTTCTCCATGAGATACAGCTATTTGATGTTTTGATCCCACTGCAATATCAGTGAACCATGGTGAGTTATTGCATACAACCTTAGTTGTTACAATTTTTGATATATGTCTGTTGATATCGTTATAAGTCAGAGTAGGAGAATTCTCATCTAAATCTCCGATTACTCCATTAGGCAATAGTCCAGATTTTACAAGTGCTTGGAATCCATTACATATTCCTAAGATCAATCCATCTCTTTTTAATAATCTTTCTACTGCACCTTTTATCTTTTCATTTCTAAGGATAGTCGCTATAAATTTGGCTGACCCTTCTGGTTCATCTCCTGCTGAGAACCCTCCAGGTAGCATTAAAATTTCACAGTTGTCTATGTGATTTGCCATCTCATCTATAGATTTTGTTATATGGTCCATAGTCAAGTTTCTAAATGTCATTGTAAATGGTAATGCCCCTTCTTTTGCAAATGCTTTCATAGAGTCATATTCACAGTTAGTCCCAGGGAAAGCTGGTACAAATACTCTTGGATTTTCTACTCTCTCTCTTGGTTTTACAAGTTCTTTTCTTTCACAGTTTTCAATTTCTAATTTCTCATTTCCAATTGAAGTTTCTTTTACTATTTCAGGAAATATTTCATTTAAAGTTCCCTTCCATTTAGTTAATAATTCCTCTAATTTAATTACTTTATCATTTATAACTAGTTCGCTAGATAAGATTGTTTCTCCTATTAAAACCGCATTATCAATTTCTAAGATATTAGGAGTTTCAACTAAAATAGATCCATATCCCATTTTAAATAATTCATCTTCTTTCATTAAAATCTTAGCTCCAACCATATTTCCAAAGGTCATCTTAGAGATAGCTTCAATTACTCCTCCACCTTTTATTGTCATGGCCGAGATGATCTTTTTATTTTTTATATTCTCATGAATATATTCAAAATTAGTTTTTATTTCCTCTAAATTAGGCATGAGGTCCTCATTCATATTATGTTTAATTAGATATAAATTATTTCCACTTTCCTTTAATTCTGGTGAGATTACATTAGAAGCTAAAACCTTCGTTACTCCAAATGAGATCAATGTAGGTGGTACATCTATATCATTAAAGCTTCCACTCATACTATCTTTACCACCAATAGCAGGGATGTTAAAGTTTTTCATTATGTATTGAGTTCCTAGTAAAGCTGCAAATGGTTTCCCCCATTTTTTAGGATTACCTCCTAATTTTTCAAAATACTCTTGGAATGATAATCTTACATCCTTATAGTCGCCACCCATAGCTACTATCTTAGCTAGTGATTCTAAAACTGCATAAGCTCCACCATGATAGGGTGACCATTTAGTAATTAATGGATTATATCCCCAAGTTATAGCAGATGCTGTATCTGTAGTTCCCTCTAGTAGTGGTATTTTATGAATTGATCCCTCTGTAGGAGTAAGTTGATATTTCCCACCAAATGGCATAAGTACAGTTCCTGCTCCAATAGTTGAATCAAACATCTCCATAAGTCCTTTTTGAGAACTTACATTAAGGGAACTTACCCTATTCATAACCTTTTCTTCCAGTGTTGCCCCTTTTGTATTAGGAGTTTCTATTGGATTTTCTGAAATTGGAGCCTCTACTTCTATATCCATATATCCAGTTACACCATTGGTATCTAGAAAATCACGACTAAGATCTACTATGGATTTTTCTTTCCAATTAATTATCAATCTTCTTTCCTCTGTAACTATTGCTACCTCTACTGCTTCTAAGTTTTCATTGTCAGATAATTCTAAGAATTTTTCTACATCTTTTTCTTCTACTACCACTGCCATTCTCTCTTGTGATTCAGAAATAGCCAATTCTGTACCGTTTAATCCCTTATATTTTACAGGTACTTTATCTAAATTTATTATTAATCCATCTGCTAATTCTCCGATTGCTACTGATACTCCCCCAGCACCAAAGTCATTACATTTTTTAATTAATTTAGTTACCTCTGGGTTCCTAAACAATTTTTGGATTTTTCTTTCTTCTGGAGCATTTCCTTTTTGGACCTCCGCTGAACAAGTAGTTATAGAGTTGATATCATGTTCTTTAGATGAACCAGTAGCTCCTCCACATCCATCTCTACCAGTTTTCCCTCCGAGTAATATGATCTTGTCACCAGGATTTGCAGTTTCACGGCGTACATTACTTGCTGGAGTAGCTGCAACTACCGCCCCTACTTCCATCCTTTTAGCTTTATACCCCTGATGATATATCTCTGTTACATGAGATGTTGCCACACCGATTTGATTACCATAAGATGAATATCCATGTGCTGCTCCAGTAGTTATCTTTCTTTGAGATAATTTTCCTGGCAAAGTATCTTCTAATTTCTCCAACGGATTTGCTGACCCTGTTACCCTGATAGCCTGATATATATATGATCTCCCAGATAATGGATCTCTTATGGCTCCTCCTATACAAGTAGAAGCTCCCCCAAATGGTTCAATCTCTGTAGGGTGATTATGAGTTTCATTTTTAAACATCAATAACCATTTTTCCATCTTCTTTTCACCATTTTTTTCTATATCCACATCTATGTATACAGAACAAGCATTTATCTCTTCTGATACTTCCAAATCATCTAAAAGACCATTTTTTCTCATCTCTCTTGCTGATATGGTAGCCATATCCATAAGAGTCATAGGTTTTTTATCTATCCTTGCTCCATGGGCGTCCCTTCTGCTTTCTAGGTATTCATTAAACGTTGCCTGTAAAGTTTCTTCAAACCTTCCCTTTGGTAAAGTAATTTTTTCTAATATTGTCTCAAAAGTAGTATGTCTACAGTGATCTGACCAATAAGTATCAAGTACTTTTATCTCAGTTTCACTAGGGTTTCTTTTTTCTTCATCCCTAAAATATTTTTGAATATGAACTATATCGGCTGTAGTCATAGCTAAACCAGAAACTTTTCTAAATGTTTCTAATTCAACCTCTGTATAAGAGTTAAAATCACTATAGATTTCAACTTCCTCTGGAGGAGTTATTTTGTCTTCTACCATGCTAGATAGTTCTTTTTCTCTCATCTCGACTTCGTTTATATAATATTTTTTTATTTTCTTCATGTCTTCAGGTGAGAGTTCCCCCCCAAAAATAAGTAATTTCCCTGTTTTTAATATTATATTTTCACTTTCTTCACAAATTAAATTTATACATTGAATAGCTGAGTCTGCCCTCTGATCAAATTGACCAGGTAAAAATTCTACAGCTAGATAATTCTCACCTTCTAAATCTAAAGTATCGTAAGTATAATCTACTACAGTTTCTGAAAGCACCACTTCTTTTATTGTAGATACTTCATCTTTTTTTACATTGAAAAGATCATATATATTTATTATTCTGATCTGCTCCAAATGAGCTAAATTTAAATTTTCTTTTAATTCAACTTTTAATTTTTTAGCTTCTACAGCAAATTCTTCTTTTTTTTCTACATAGACACGGTGATTCATGACTCCTCCTAATTTTTATGAATAAATATAATTTCTTTGTTAATAACAAAAATCCAGGAACTATTTTTAATAAGTAAAAATAGCCCCCGGATTTAACCACGTACTTCATTTACTTATAGCGGTTTATTTAAGGCAAACCGTAGAGACTCCCAACCATATTATGGGTATATATAAGTTTATTTAATTTTTTTAAAATAATCCAGAGATTACTCCATTTTCATCTATATCGATCAATTCTGCCGAAGGTATTTTTGGTAGTCCTGGCATGTCCATGATAGCTCCAGCCATTGCTACTATAAATCCTGCTCCAGCTGACAATCTTAATTCATTTATTGTAACTTCAAATCCACTTGGTCTTCCCATTAAAGAAGCATCATCTGAGATAGACTTTTGAGTTTTCGACATACAGATAGGTAAGTTATCGTATCCATGTTCAACTAATGTCTTTATCATTTTTTTTGCTTTATTAGTATATACCACTCCATCTCCACCATATAT
>NZ_JBATVM010000276.1:0-5523 GCF_049671765.1 Psychrilyobacter sp. | reverse complement strand
TTCGAATACCCCTTCTAAGAACTTATCTATTCTTTCTTTACCTTTTTCTAAACTAAATTCTTCAACGCGCTTTTTCATTTCTTCTTGATATTTTTTTTGAACTTCCTCTTTCAAACCTTCAACCATGGCTTTCCCAAAACTCTCTTCATCTCTATTTTCTATTAAAATTCCCGTTCTTCCACCTAATAATATATCAGTTACACCTGGAGCTTTTGTCGCTACTATCACTTTATTAAAATACATAGCTTCAATCAATACTGTAGGTAATCCTTCTGATATTGATCCTAATATATATAATTTTGAATGTTTTAGCCAAATATATGGATTTTTTTTAAAATCTAGTATTTTTACATCATTTACTAAATTTAATGATTTTATCAATTTCAAAAGTTTTTCTTTCTCTTTTCCTTCTCCTAAAATATAGAACTTCTCTTTTAGTCCGTTTTTTTTAGCTTCACTGTAAGATCTTATTAAAAAATCAACTTTTTTTCTATCTACTAAAGATCCTAATGTTAAAATATAATCTTTATTTATGAGTTCTTTCTCATCTTTTGTTAATTCATTCTCCTGATTACTCTGTTTTTTTATTACAGAATAGTCTAAAAAATTATAAAGTTTATAAATCTTACCTTTTAAGAATGGATATGTTATAGGATAGTTTTTTTCCATCAAGTCATTTATAACAACATTATAAGAGTATTTTTTTAACCCTTCTATTCTTCTAAGTTCTTTTTTATCATTTTTACTTTTTAATTCCCCTGTACCAACATGACTCCAACCTATCAAGTTTTTTCCTTGTAAATCTAATTTATTAGCAAATCTTAAAAATCCTGAGCTATAATCAATAATAACATCTGCAAATTCAAGCTCTTTTTTTATATTTTCTAAAGCTATTTTATTTCTTTTATTCATTAAAAAACTATATTTTAATTTATATATCAAGTTTTTTTTCTTTTCTCTACACTCTTTTATTTTTTTCCCTAAAGTAAAATCTGTCAAATATTTAACTTTAATTCCTTGAGGTATCTCAGATTCATATATATTTTCATCACCTTTATTTTCTCTAATTAAAAATAATATATTATATTTTTTTACATCTAAAGATTTTAAGAATTCAACAGACATTTTTTCCATTCCACCCTTACCAATATTACTTGTATATACAATTAAATTTTTTTTCATTCACTAATCCCCTTTTAATTCAACTCTATTTCCTCAACCTCAAATTGATTTATATCTGCTTCTTCATTTACTCCTAAACTTGGTTTAGCGTAAATTTGATTTACTTTATCTGAGTTAGCTCCCCACATAACACTATTTAATTCTCCTGATCCTTCATCTGATCTATAGATAGCTGCCATCTCCTTGTCTAAAGCAACTCCTAAGTGAACTATAGAAGTATCTGGTGTAATTATAAAATCAGATACCTTAATAATTGATGCTGTATTCATAATAGATCTTATATTTTCATTTAAATAAATCTTCTTTTCATTGATTTCCTTTACTATTTTTTTCAATTCCACTAATTTATCTGGTGAATACACAAAAGTTACTGCAGTATCTTCCTTTTTTAAGATTACTCCTACTATTTCCTTAATTTTCTTTTCATTTAAAGTCCTGTATTTGCTTGCACCATATGGATTTATACAAATCAATTTTTTTTCTTTTATTCTCTCTCTAAATTCTATTCCAAATTTTAAATTTTCTTCTGAAAAATGGATATCATAGGATAAATCTGAATTTTTTATTCCTAATATTTCTAAATATTCTTTATATCTGTTAGTTATATGCTTTTCTCTATCTAAATACTCCACAGAAACATCAAATAAGTTCCAATCAGCCTTATTTAGCCCCATATTAATCCTAGCCCTACATAAATTAATAAATTTCATTTGCTTCACTCTCAGCATTTCCGAAAAATCAATTAAAAGATCATATTTTTCAGACGAAATCTCATTCGCTAAGTTTTTTAACTCTTTATCAGTTTTACTATAATCATAGATCTTATCTACATAAGGGTTATTTATTATAACTTGCTTATTAGCTCCTCTAGTTACTACACCGATTTTTATATTTGGATATGCATTCTTTATCTCACGAAACATCAAAGTATTAATTATCATATCTCCAATCTTTCCGTCATTCCTTATAAATAAAATAGATTTAATATTTTGAGTTTCAATTAAATTCTTATGCTTTATCTTCTTTAATTCCAACCTCGGTTTCTCTTTGTTAAAGAGAAACCATAAAAAGGAAGAGTTCTTTTTTTTGTCCCACAAAATCCTTCCAAAAGTCAATCTTTTAGGTCTCAAAAAATCCTGTAACTTTCTATTTAATTCTCTAATCCCCATAATATCCCTCCAATTCATTGACTTAAACCAAATTCAAAACACCTGACACAGATTATACTGATTTTAGAATCTAATTTTCACAGATTTAGTTAACTACTTTTTTATATTCTAGCCCATTATTACTAAAATTAATTAACAAACCTACTTTTTCTAAAAAACCATAACCTAATTCATTATATACTTCCATAGCTATTCCTATAATTTAATAAGTAAACTCTTTTTCATGAAACATAACTTTATCTCAAATTAAATCTGTGTTAATTTAGTTTTCTATCTGTGCTATCTGTGTCAAAAAAATTAGTTTCTAAAAGTCTGCGTCAAAAGCTTCTTTTCTATCTCATTCACGATCTCTTCCCTTGTCTCATCTGTATAGCTATCAAAAAATTCATGTTTATAATCTTCTTTTTTATCTTTGTCAGGAACTATATATGTTACATCCTCATTCCCAAAAACTCCCCATCTTAAAGGTGACTGAGTTTTTTTATTAGGATAGATAGCTACAATACTTTTTTTTAACGATCCAGCTATATGAGTTGGCCCTGTTGACCCACCAAAATATACATCTGCTTTATCGATCATAGCTACTAGATTTAGGAGGTCTCCTCCGTTGGCATACAAATATACCCTTTCACTTCCTATCTCATCTAATATCATCTGTCCTCTGTCCTCTTCCGATATATGACATGTTAGTACTACATCTATATCTCCAATCTTATCTAGTATAGATTTTATTAATTCTATATACTCTTTATCACTAATATTTTTAGCACTCCCACCCATAAATGGATTTATTACTAATATTGGAGATTTTATCCACTTTTCTGCTATGAATATTTCCACCGCTTTTCTGTGTTTTTCTTCATAATAAATTTCTGTATTTAGTTCAAGTAGATCCTCAAATTTTTTATTATCTAGTTTCTTTACTAAATCCAAATTATACTCAGCTTCATTTTTAATTGACTTAGATCTTTTTTGTAAAACACCTTTATTGTATATAAAAAATGACTTTATTTTTGATAATGGACCTATTTTAACCCTAGCACCACTAGCCTTAGCCAATTGCATCACAAATTGATCATTATATAAAGCTATAAACACATCTGCTTTAAAGTATTTTATTTTTTCTATCAATTCTGCCCTTCTATAATCATCTATTTTAACTACTCTATCGATATAGGGTAGATTTTTTACAATTTCATAGTTATATTTTCTTACTAAAACTATTATCTCAGCGTTGGGATAGATTTTTTTCACCATAAAAAAACTAGGAATTGATAATACCAAATCTCCTATCTTATCTGTTCTAGATATTATGATCCTTTTTATACCTTTCATAACTTAGCTCCTCAAAACTAGAATTAATTTCATTCTTACTTTAGACTTGTTTTTTCCATCTCTCTCAACTTAAAATATTTGGTCATAGTATACATTCCACTAAACAAAGCAATTATCAAGCCTTCTATCCCATCTAAAAATCCTAATCTAAATATATACATCCTTATAAATTTAAAAAATGGATTTATCACAATATTAAAAAAGCTAGATTTTTTACCTCTTTTAACATATTCTTCTGCTCCTAATGTAGTATATCTATCAAATCTAGTTATATAATCGCTCAAAGTCAAATATGTATGATGATATATCTTTTCTTTTATCTTCCCTTTAGTTGATTTTGTTTCAAATTCCTCATGGACTAGGTTATCGCTTACTCTTACACTGCTTTTTTTCCACAATCTAGTAGCATATTGGTTAGACCAACCGCCATATTTTAGTTCTTTTCCAAAACACACCGAGCATCTATTTATATCATAGACTTCATATTTATTTTTTCCATTTATTATATTTTTAATTGCTTCTTTTAGTTCTTTGCTTATTACTTCATCTGCATCTATTAGAAGAATCCACTCACCTTTACATTTTTCTATTACCGAATTTTTTTGAGGACCAAATCCTTTCCACTCTTCAGTGTAAACTTTTGCCCCTTTAGATTTAGCTATCTCTATTGTGGCATCAGAACTACTACTATCCACAATAATTATTTCATCTGCTAGTCCCCTTACGGCGTCTAATGTTTTTCCTAAAATTCGTTCTTCATTATATGTTATTATACCGATTGATAACTTCATATTTATTCACTCCAATTTTTTCAGCATTCTCTAGATTATACCATATATATTTATATATTTATATATACAAAAAAACACCCCTAAGGGTGTTAAACTTTATAGTTGGCTGGGCTGGCAGGATTCGAACCTGCGCATGACGCAGTCAAAGTGCGTTGCCTTACCGCTTGGCGACAGCCCAACAAGTATACTATATATTATGGTGCCGCTTATCGGAGTCGAACCAATCACCTACTGATTACAAGTCAGTTGCTCTACCAGATGAGCTAAAGCGGCATATATATTATTATAATTTAATGGCGGGAGTGACGAGACTCGAACTCGCGACATCCTGCGTGACAGGCAGGCACTCTAACCAACTGAGCTACACCCCCATAAAATTATAAAGTTTTAAATGGTGCTCACAACTGGACTTGAACCAGTGACCCCCTGCTTGTAAGGCAGGTGCTCTCCCAACTGAGCTATGCGAGCTTATTACAATTTGGTAGTCCGTAGGGGAGTTGAACCCCTCCCGCTTGAGTGAAAACCAAGAATCCTAACCGATAGACGAACGGACCACAATTTGTAATATAAAAATGGTGCCTTGAAATGGATTCGAACCATCGACCGCTCGGGTATGAACCGAGTGCTCTAG
This sequence comes from Psychrilyobacter sp., assembly GCF_049671765.1. Taxonomy (NCBI): domain Bacteria; kingdom Fusobacteriati; phylum Fusobacteriota; class Fusobacteriia; order Fusobacteriales; family Fusobacteriaceae; genus Psychrilyobacter; species Psychrilyobacter sp. Next base: position 415 of record NZ_JBATVM010000276.1, on the reverse strand, counting down.
CCAACTGAGCTATCAAGGCATTTTGGTGGAGATAAGCGGGGTCGAACCGCTGACCTCCGCAGTGCAAGTGCGGCGCTCTCCCAACTGAGCTATATCCCCAAAATGGTACGCCTAAGTGGACTTGAACCACCGACCTCACGCTTATCAGGCGTGCGCTCTAACCAGCTGAGCTATAGGCGTAAATGGTGGTTGGAGAAGGATTTGAACCTTCGAAGGCTGAGCCGGCAGATTTACAGTCTGCTCCCTTTGACCACTCGGGAATCCAACCACACAATGTGTGTATAAATGTTTTAAATGGTGCCTAGGGCGGGACTTGAACCCGCACGTCCACAGAGGACACGGGATTTTAAGTCCCGTGCGTCTACCGATTCCGCCACCCAGGCATAATCATTTAGAACAATTATTTATTTATTTT
>NZ_JBATVM010000275.1:0-4280 GCF_049671765.1 Psychrilyobacter sp. | reverse complement strand
AAAAATAAAGGAACTATCTTATGACTGTGACGGCGATACCCTCCTTATAAAAGTAGAGCAAACAGGTAACGCATGCCATACAGGTAAAAAGTCATGTTTTTTTAATCAAGTTACACCAGATAAAAATATGACTATAGGAGAGGTACTTTTCACCCTTGATGATATTTTAAAAGATAGGAAAAAAAATCCTATAGAAGGTTCTTACACTACCTATCTATATAAAGAGGGAATCGATAAGATCCTTAAAAAGGTAGGAGAAGAGTGTGCAGAGGTAATCATTGCTGCTAACAATCCTGATAAATCAGAACTAGTATATGAAGCAAGTGATCTTTTATACCATCTTTTAGTTCTTCTAAATGAACAAGAAGTAAGTTTAGAAGAGATAAAAAATCAACTTATAAAAAGAATGAAATAAAAAAAAGACAGTCCAATAATTGAATTGGACTGTCTTTTTTTATGATATCTATTTTTTAAATTCTTTACTAAGTCTCCATCGATCATGAAACCACAGCCATTGTTCTGGATATTCTCTTATAGCATCCTCCATAAGATAAATTAAATTTTGTGTATTAACCCTTACATCACTTTTTAAGTCTCCTGTTTCAATGAGTTCAATTTTTTTAATGATTTTTACAGTATTAGTATTATCTTCATTTAATATAGAATATGCAAATATTAATGGGATTTTAAATTTTAATGCAAAGTGTACTGCACCTGTAGGAGCAATAGTATCTCTACCAAAGAAATTAACGGTAGTTCCCTTATCTCTATGATCAGAAAAGAGAGCTAAAATTTCTTTATTTTTAATTACCTTTAGAAGTTCTCTAGGAGTACTCTTTGATTTTCTTATCATATTAAAATTAAGCTGACTACGATTTTTATTTATATATTTATCAATATACGGATTTCTTTGAGTTTTTATAACATCAGATAGTCTATATTTTTCTGTAATTTTAAGGGAAGCTTCTAAATTTCCCATATGCATACTAGCTATGATAAGACCTTTATTTTCAGCTACAGCATCATCTAAGATATGGTAGTTTTCTACATTGACCTTTGTCTCATCAAAGATATAGTCCATAATCCATAGAGATGAAATATATGCTTTTGTTAGTACCTTATAATTTTTTTTAGCTAGTTCTATCCTCTCCTCGTTTGTTTTTTCTGGAAAGGCTAATTTTAAGTTTGCTAGTGCTATCATCCTTCTTTTTTTTACCAAATAGTATCCTATTATTCCTATTTTTTCAGCGATTTTATACCTTGTTTTTTCTGAAAACATCATAAGTAATTTTACAAAACTAATCATGAGATAATATTCCAATTTATGTTTCATTTCATCCTCCTAATTGTGCGTAATACAAGTCTATATAGTCTACCATAATTACTATAATGGTGCAATTCATTGAAAAATTTGTAATTAAATCAAAAATGAGGTAATATCATGTTATGAATTAAATATGAGTGAGGAGTGATAAAAGTGTATGACATTACTATAATTGGAGGAGGAGTTATCGGATGTAGTATAGCCCGGGAACTTTCTAAATATAAAATTAAAACAGTGGTAATTGAACAAGAAGAAGATGTGAGTTGTGGAGCTACAAAGGCAAACTCCGGTATTATTCATGGAGGTTACGACGCAACACACGGTACTAAGAAAGGTTACTTTAGTCATAGAGGTAATATACTCTTTGATAGATTAAACAAGGAATTAAACTTTGGATTTGAAAAAATTGGATCACTAATATTAGCTTTTAACCAAGAAGAAATAAAAACATTATCTAAAATCATTGAAAATGGTGAAAAAAATGGAGTAAAGAATTTAAAAATTATAAAGAGAAAAGAGCTTATAGAATTAGAACCAAATATAGGAGACGCTATAGGGGCCTTATATTGTAAGAATGCTGGGATAGTTTCTCCCTATGAATATTGTATAGCTTTAGCTGAAAATGCCATCTCAAATGGAGTAGAGTTCAAATTTAATAGTAGGGTAGAAGATATAGATAAAAAAAATAATCTATATATTATAAAAACATCTGTAGGAGAAGTAAAAAGTAAGTTAGTTATCAATGCTGCAGGAGTTAATTCAGATATTATCTCTAATATGATAAATGATGAATATTTTCATATAATCCCTCGAAAAGGAGAATATTTGGTTTATACAAAGGGATATGGAGATATAATTAATCATGTCATATTTCAATGTCCCAATGAAAAAGGGAAAGGTGTTTTAGTTACGCCTACTTACCACAATAATCTTATGGTAGGACCAGATGCACAAATAATGGACGATAAATATGATACTTCTACAAATATAGACAACTTATTTGATATTATAGGAAAAGCAGATAGATCTATTCCAAATTTAGATAATAAAAAAATTATTAGAAGTTTTGCAGGGACTAGAGCAACTAGTAGTCACCATGATTTTATAATTGAAGAAACTAAATCTAAAAACTTTATAAATGTAGCTGGAATAGAATCTCCAGGAATAACATCATCCCCTGCAATAGCTCAATATGTAGTAGATTTAGTAAAAAAAATAATTGATCTGTCTAAAAATAATAAATTTAATCCCTTTAGAGAACCAAATATTCTAAAGAAGTCAGAAAGTGATATGCTCCCTATGAAAACAGTAAATGAGTATATAAATTTAGATGAAGATGATCCTAACAGAATCGTATGTAGGTGTGAGCAAGTCAGACAAAGAGATATCTTAGATGCTTTAGATAGAGGGATTAAGATCACTTCTACCGATGGAATAAAAAGACGTACTCGGGCAGGGATGGGAATATGCCAAGGTAAATTTTGTGAGCCTCGAGTAAAAAAAATAATTGCTAAAAAATATGGAATATCAGAAGAAGAGATAACTACCAGAGGAATAGGAAGTGGGAGTGAACCTGTTCGAGTAGAGATAATAAAATTAAAAAAATAACCCTAATCTTCATTTTTTATCTACTAATTAAATGTGAAACTAGAAAGAAAAAATAGTTGTATTTTTTTACTTATAAATATATACTATATGGTAATCAAATTTATTTGTTAGGAGATGTAAAAGTGGAATTTATAAATAGTAAGGAAAATAAATTATTTAAAACTATAAAAAAACTAAAACTAAAAAAATATAGGGAGAGAGAAAAACTTTTTTTAGCCGAAGGGCATAAATTTTTAGACTTTTCTATACCTCCTAAATACATAATATTGCGTGATGGTGTAGAAGAAAAATTTCCTAAAATAGATGATTTTAATTGCAAAAAATACATATATAGTGATACTTTATTTAATGACATATCAACACAAGAAAATTCACAAGGTGTAGTTTTGATCTATGATTTTTTGTATAATTCTATGGATGATTTAGGAGAAAATATAGTGGTATTGGATAGGATTCAGGACCCTGGAAATCTAGGAACTATCATTAGATTAGTTGATGCAGTAGGAATTAAAGATATGTTGTTGACAACTGGAAGTGTTGATATATATAATGAAAAAAGTGTTAGAAGCAGTATGGGGTCATTATTTAATTTAAATATCAACTATCTCTCAGAAGAAAACCTTATAGAATTTTTAAAATTAAATAACTATAATATTTTGTCTAGCGGTCTAACAAATGAAAGTGTAAATTATAACAAGATCAAGTTAAAAGGAAAAAATGCAGTTGTTTTTGGAAATGAAGGACAAGGAGTATCAAAAGAGATTTTAAAGGCAAGTAATGAGATAGTAAAAATCCCTATATATGGAAGTGCAGAATCACTAAATGTAGGAGTGGCCACTGGAATTATATTGTATAAAATCAAAGAAATATTGGAGGAATATGAAGTATAAACATATAAAAAAAGACAAAGTATTTGAAAATGAACATTTTGTGATATATGAAGAGGACTTAATTCTACCTAATGGAAATCAAGTAAGATGGACATTCTTAAAAGATTATATAACTGTAGGAGTAATTGCATTTACACCAGAAGGAAAACTTTTATTAGTTAAGCAATATAGACCAGCACTAAAACAAGAAATAATTGAGATCCCTGCAGGACTTGTGGATCCTGGTGAAGATGTGGAAAAAGCTGCACTGAGAGAACTTGAAGAAGAAACGGGATACAGGGCCAGAAGAATAACTAAAGTATCTGAGTACTTTAGGAGTCCAGGACTCTCCTCTTCAAAGATGTATATATACCACGCTGAAGATTTAATTAAAACAAGCCAAAATTTAGATGAAAATGAATTTTTAGAAGTTTTAAAAATTGATAGAAATGAGATTGATGAAATTTTAAAAACTCCTC
>NZ_JBATVM010000274.1:0-8515 GCF_049671765.1 Psychrilyobacter sp. | reverse complement strand
ACAGGTCTCATTAACAATAAGAGTGATTATGGAATGTCTGCTGATGGAATTGGGTCTTCTATTAATAATAGAGGAAACATTTCTAATGATGGAAATTATGGAATGAGTGCACTTAATGGATCTATAGCTATCAATGATACTACAGGTCATATAAAAAATAAAGGTGATTATGGAATGTCTGCTGATGGAATTGGGTCTTCTATTAATAATAAAGAAGACGTTTCTAATGATGGAAATTATGGAATGAGTGCATTTAATGGATCTATAGCTATCAATGAGACTACAGGTCTCATTAACAATAAGAGTGATTATGGAATGTCTGCTGATGGAATTGGGTCTTCTATTAATAATAGAGGAAACATTTCTAATGATGGAAATTATGGAATGAGTGCACTTAATGGATCTGTAGCTATTAATGAGACTACAGGTCATATAAAAAATAAGAGTGATTATGGAATGTCTGCTATAGGAATAGGATCTATAGCAATGAATAAAGGTACTATATCTAGCACAGGCGATAAAAAATTATATGGTGAAAATGGTGCTAGTCTTTCAAATTCTGGAACTATTGATAATATCATTAATGGTCAATCAGGAATGTTTTTAGATAATGCTGGGGATTCTAAAAATACTGGAATTATTAATGTTACGGATGGAATTGGTGTTAAAGCTAATAATAGTAATTTTTATAATTCTGGAACTATTAATGCTAGTGGTCAAACAGCGATCGAAATGGATAATAATGATTCTATTTTAGAGTTAGGAGCTGGATCAATATTAAGAGGTCGTACAGATGGTTTAGTAGGAGAAGATACTTTAATCTTATCAGGAATAGGTTCTGTAGATGTAGGAAATAATTCAGTTAATAATTTTGAAAAATTAGTAGCTACAGGAGATATAACTGCTAAGGGAACATATAATTTAACCATTTCCAATGGAAATGGTTATAAAACCTCAGCATTTGGGAGCTCTACAATATATAATTTAAATGATGCTACTGGGGCTCCTGGTAATTTAATTGTTGATGGCACAATTAATGCAGCAGTGGATTATGATGGGATCACCAGAGCAGGGACAGATAAAACCGGTAAAATAATAGCCAATACCATCACTAAACCTTCAAATGGTCATATTATATTGATAAATGGAGGAACTAGCAATTTAGGAATAGTAGATGAAGCTGAAAAAATCAATCCCACTATTTCTGGATTTAGAATAAATGGAATAGCAACCGTCGGAGGTGCACAAGTAATTGATCCCGATTTATTTACAGTTTCAGGTAAAACTGGTATATCAGGAAATTGGCAATCAGCAACTGTAGGAGATAGGGCAGGGATTAATGGTTCTATTTTGTTGGATCAAAAATATTTGAAAGTCATGTCGACAAATACAAATACAAATACAAATACTCCATCTAAAATATTAATCCCAAGAAATAGACTAGACCTAGATAATATGAATGAGTTAACAAGAATTACTAATAATTTAACAAATCTAGATTCTAGTGATCTTAAAATTGGAGAAGATAAATTTACAATTGATTATTTAGGTACTAAAGGAAATAGTAAATTTAAAGGTATCCAATCATATAATTATGACTATGATGTCAATTCAGATGGTGTAGCAACAACTTACATGTATAAATTAAGTAAAAAATTCTCATTAGGAACAGGGTTTTCATATGAAAATAGTGATGTTACATATCATGGTCTTAGAATTGGGAATACAAATATTTCGGCACCTGAACAAAATCATAAAGAAAAAATAGATTCATATAATACACAATTATTTGGAAAATATAAAAGTGGGGATTTCAACTTAACTCTAGGTTTAGGTTATGGATTATCAGCTCATGAAGCTAAAACTAATTTTGCTAGTGGAATAAAAACTGGAAAGTATAATTCATACGTTTTAAAAACTGGAATAGAAGGATCTTATAACTATAAATTGACAAGTACACTAGACCTTGTTCCTACTTTAGGAGTAGATTATATAAATGTTTCTGAAGATAGTTTTAAATATAGAAATGGTATCAAATTAGAAAACGCAAGTGGAGATGGTTATGTAGGAACGCTAGCTTTAAAATTAAGAAATAGTGTAGGAAAGTTTAGATGGGATATTGGAGCAGGATATAAATACAATAGTGAAGAGACGTTTCATAATACAAGAAAAGTCTCTGGATACCCTTTAGAAGTAGAAAAATTATATTATGACAAAAATACTTTATTATTAACTTTAAATGGTGAATATGATATATCAGAAGATTTTTTAGTAAGAGCAGGGTATGAATGTGAAAATAATAGAAACTATAGAAATAACAACATAAATATTGGATTCACATATAAATTTAATAGTATTGAAGATTTCGTTCCAATTATAAATATTAATGAACATATATATTTTAAATTCGATAGTTATAGTCTAAATGAAGAAAATAAAAAAGTAATAAAAAAAATAGCTAACAATTTAAAATCTGCAGAGGGAACTCTTAACATAGAAGGTCATACAGATAGTGTAGGTACTAAAAAATATAATCAAAAATTATCTGAGCAAAGAGCAAACGTTGTAAGTGAAGTTATAAAAAATGATTTAAAAAATAATAAAGTTAAAGTGATAACGAAAGGACTCGGAGAAGAGTTTCCTATTTTCCCTAATGATACTGAATCACATAAAAAAGGAAATAGAGCTGTTAATATAAAATTTGATCCAACTAAAGCAGAAAAATTTTAACAACAATATAATGGTTGTGTAAATTCATACAAAGAGTTAGTAATCTTAAGCAAAAATAGGGTATAATCAAAAAAATGGAGATTTACACAAAATATGAGATAGCCCCCCAAGCTTTAGCCTGATCTCTCCTAACAACATTTAAAAATCAAATTAATATCATTAAAAAATAGAGTTTTCCATTGGGAAAACTCTATTTTTATGATTTACATATCTCTTGTTATTACTATATTTACCCCTGTACCAAAAATATCCTTACTAACTATATCTCCCATTTTTACTGGTGATTTAACTTCTAAAGTATTTATTAAATCCATACATTTAAAATTTAATTCTTTTGGTATATCCCCTGCTGTTTTTACAGGTACCCTATTGTGAATTCCACCAGATATTTTAATGGTAGAAGTTACCACACGAGTAGGAGCAGTCAATTCTTTTTTTCCGTATATAGCTCCTCTAGGACATTTATTCCCAGTTGTTTTATAGTCATTTTGTTCATCTACCTCTATATGACATCCCATTGGACAAACTATGCATATTAGTTTTTTCATCTATTCTCCTCCTATCTCTTTATTGTAACTTCGATCTTATTTGTTTTGATCTTATCCATAAATACTTTTGGTATCATTATTTTTTCCATCTCTCCTGGAGCCATATGAGGTTTTTTCAAACTCATTATTGTTTCATCTCCACATCTTACTTCTAATTTTACATCTTTCAATACTTCTCTAACTCTCATAAATATTTCTAAACCTTTATCTACATTTTCTTTTCTAAACTTTTGAGGAACTGTATAACTGATTCCGTTAGTTCCATCTATCTCTACAAATTCTTCATTTCTTTTAATTTCATTTTTTATATATTTTGCAGCATTAGTTCCTGCTCTTCTAGATTCAGCACTTACGAAGTCTACCAAGTCATGTACATGGACTACATTTCCACATGCAAATACTCCTTCAATAGATGTTTCCATAGATTCGTTTACAATAGGTCCAGATGTTCTTTTATCTAATACTATCCCTGCATTTCTAGAAAGATCGTTTTCTGGAATTAATCCTACTGATAATAATAATGTGTCTACATCATAGTTGACCTCAGTTCCTGGAATAGGTTTTCTGTTTTCATCAACTTTTGCCACGGTTACTCTTTCTAATCTACCGTCCCCTTTTACATTTGTAACTGTATGACTAAGTAATAATGGTATGTTATAATCTTCTAAACATTGCACTATATTACGTGTAAGTCCACCTGAGTAAGGCATAAGTTCTACTACAGCTTCTACTTTTGCTCCCTCTAATGTCATCCTTCTAGCCATGATAAGTCCGATATCTCCAGATCCTAAGATGATTACTTTTTTACCTACCATATATCCTTCCATATTTACAAATCTTTGAGCTGTTCCTGCTGTAAATATTCCTGCTGGTCTGTCTCCTGGAATAGCTATAGCTCCCCTTGTTCTTTCTCTACATCCCATAGCTAAAATTATAGCTTTTGCTTCTATTTCCATATATCCGTCTACAGAGTTAATAGCCTGTATCTTCTTATCTTTACTTACATCAAGTACCATTGTATTTAATTTGTATTCTATTCCTTCATCAGCCATTTGATGGATAAATCTTTGAGCATATTCAGGTCCCGTAAGTTCCTCTTTGAACTCATGTAATCCAAATCCATTGTGGATACATTGTTGTAAGATCCCTCCTAATTCATTATCTCTTTCTATTATAAGTATCTCTTTAATTCCATTTTTTTTAGCTTCTATTGCTGCAGCCAGCCCTGCCGGTCCACCACCTAATACTACTAATTCATATTTCATCTATTTCCTCCTTACTCTTCCTCTTAGGTATTTTCGATGATTATTGAAAATAAGCTTATAAAAGCTTATTTTACAAATATCGACGATTCACAAAAACATCAACAAAGAAAAAGTTGCCTTTTAATTTTTTATTCTAATGAATTTATTTTTTAGTTTCTCCAGTTAGTATGTATGAATCTGCTTTATCTAATACTATTTCTTCCAAGCTTTTCCCTAATTCACGTGCTAAGATCTCTTGTATTCTAGGTCCACAGAATCCACCTTGGCATCTTCCCATTCCTGGTCTACATCTTTTTTTCACGCCATCCACTGTAGTTGCTCCTACATTTCTATGGATAGAATCTACTATTTCACCTTCAGTGATATTTTCACATCTACATATCATGTTTCCGTATCTTCTGTCTTGTCCTATTAATTCTGCTTTTTTTTCAGCAGTTTCAGTTATAAATTCGTAATGTTTTCTTCTATTTGGTTTAAATTCTTTATTTAATTCTACATTTCCTAAGATCTCTTTAGCTATTTCTACCACATCTGCTGCAATAGCTGGTGCTGATGATAATCCTGGTGATTTTATTCCGGCTACATCTATAAATCCTTTAGCATCTTCTACTTCTTCTACTATAAAGTCGTTTGTACTAGGCTGAGCTCTAAGTCCCGCAAAGTTTCTAATTCCTTCTCTAAAATTCAACTCTTCTATAGATTCTAATGCATGTTTTCTTACAAAATCTAATCTATCTGATGTAGTTGCTAAGTTTGTTCTGTCACTTAGATCTTCTGCATCTGGTCCTGCCAATACATTTCCATGAACTGTAGGAGTTACCAAAACACCCTTTCCTAATTTAGTTGGACATTGGAATATAACATGATTAACAAGTTCTCCCTGTGTTTTATCTAAAACAAAATATTGTCCCCTTCTAGGAGTTATTTTAAACGTTTCCTCAGCTACCATTCTATGAATTTTGTCTGCATATACTCCAGAAGCATTTATGATGCATTTAGCTTCATAATTTTTTTGATTTGTGATAACTCTGTATCCACCCTCTATTTTTTCTATATCCAAAACTTCTGTATTTAAGTCTAATTTTACACCATTATCTACAGCATTCTCCATAAGAGCTATTGTCATTTCCCATGGTCCTACTATTCCACCTGTAGGAGCTAATAGTGCTGCAACTGCACTTTTATTTATCTTTGGTTCAACTTTTTGTAGTTCATCTTTTTCAATTATTTTTACACCTGGAATTTCATTTTCTATTCCTCTTTCTAATAATTCCTCTATATGCTTTCTTTCCTCTTCACTGTTTGCAACTACCAATGATCCTATTCTTTTGAATGGAAAGTCTAATTCTTTACTTAATTTATCAAACATTGAGTTTCCCAAGGCGTTATATTTAGCCATTAATGTTCCTGCTGTAGCATCGTATCCTGCATGTACAATGGCTGAATTTGCCTTAGTTGTTCCATTGGCTACATCTGTTTCCTTATCTAATACCACTACATTCAAATTGTATTTTGAAAGTTCCCTTGCGATAGATCCACCTATTACCCCTGCCCCTACTATTAAAATATCTTGCATTGTTACCTCCTTAAAAATAACTAATCCTAATTTTTTATTAAAAAACAAAATAGCCAAACAAAACAGAATATATATACTCTGTTTCGTTCAGCTCTCTTCATCTCTAGCTTCTATTTAATTTATACCATAATTATACACTATAACCTCTATTTTTACAATTTTTTTAGAAAAATCATTTTTAATTAACTCTAGTTAGATTTATTACCTCTTCAAACTTTCTTATAATATTGAAAAAATATTTGGAACTCACATATTTAGGCAATGAAAAATGCATAACTTTTTTTATAAGAATATGTTCCCCATCATCTACTTCGCTTATTTTTTTATCTACAACTATCTTTATATCCTTTTCTTTGGCAATTTCTTTAATTATACTCTCCAAATCATCACTTTGTTCGTATTCTAATATTACTTTCTTTATTTTTCTCTTGTCAATAAATGTTGTCTCAATCTTCTTTATGAAATATGATAGTATTAATATCATGGCAGAAGCTGGAAGTATAAAAAAATAAAATCCATATCCGATTCCGATTCCTAATATTGCTACTAGCCAAAGAGTAGCTGCAGTTGTAAGTCCTTTTACTTTATCGCCTCCAGTCATTATTACCCCAGCACCTAAAAAACCTAATCCTGATATAACTTGAGCCGTTAACCTTGTAGGATCGGTTTTTAAATTTCCTATATCTACTCCTACCTCAGAAGTTTTATTAGATATCATAAGTTGAATCACCGAAACGATTGCAGCTCCTGCACAGGCCAACATATTCGTTTTCATTCCTGCAGGTTTCCCACGAGTTTTTCTCTCTAAACCAAACAATATACCGACTATACAAGCTACAAATACTCGAAACATAAATTCATATAGACTCATACCATAAAGCATCATCGTCATTTCCATAATTTACCCACTCCCTACACGGACTACCCGAGCCCTAATCTACCCATCTATTACAATAGGTACCAACTACTATATTCCAAAAGAGAAGTTTTGTATACATTAATCTACAAAACTTCTCTTTAATTTTTTATTTCAAATTTTTATGTATTGTTTTTACAGATTCAAATATATAGGTTGGCAAAATATTAGACGCTTTTACATCTTCTTCTTTGGCTTCACCTGTAAGTACTAGGATAGAATCTATCCCGGCATTTTCTCCTAATTTCATATCTGTATATAACCTGTCTCCCACCATAACCACATCTTCTGGTTCTAGTTTATATTTATCCAAAATGGACTCTATTATTAGTTTATTTGGCTTCCCTATGATCTTTGGAGATATGCCCGTAGCTGCTTCAAACATCTTTATCATTGCACCTGTATCTGGCATACTCTTCCCCATAGGTAATGGACATACATAATCTGGATGGGTAGCTAAAAACTCCACCCCATCCTTTATATAATCACAGGCTATCCATATTTTTTCATAAGTTAAAGTAGTATCAAACCCCAAGACTACATAGTCTGGATTAGATTCTCTATCTTTAACCAAGATGAAACCGTTTTTTTCAAATTCTGCTTCTAAATACTCATTTCCCAATAAATAAATTTTGGCTCCTGGTTTAAATTTATTTATATAGATTCTAGTGGCTTCTCCCGAAGTAAATATTTTATCCTCTTCCACTTCAAACCCCATTTTCTTTAATTTTTCACAATAAACCCCACTATTTTTAGAAGAGTTGTTAGTTAAAAAAACAAAGTTCTTTCCTATTTTTTCCATATGTTTTAAGAGCTCAACGGCTCCATCTATAAAATGATCTCCTAAATAGATGGTTCCGTCCATATCAAATATAAAACATTTTTTATTTCTTAATTCTCTCATAATTACCTACCCCAGTAAATTTGGTATAAACATAGCCACAGGTGCTGAATAAGTCAGAAGCATCAATACTAACATCAGTGCTACTATAAATGGTATTATTTCTTTTACAAAATCATCTAATTTGACGCCGACTATAGTACAGGTCGTAAACATCATAGATCCAAATGGAGGAGTTATTCCACCAATCATAATATTAACTATTAAGATTACTCCAAAGTGAATAGGATCTATTCCCATACTTGTAACTGCTGGCACTAATAATGGCGCTAATATAATAAGTGCTGCTCCACCCTCTATAAACATTCCAATAAATAATAGCAATAAATTGATGATTATCAACAATACAAATTTATTATCTGTAAAATCCATCAAGAATGCTGTGATACTTTGAGGTATTCTTTCTAAAGTTAGGTAGTAACCAAATACTTTAGCTCCAATAATAAGGAACATAACCGATCCAGTACCATATACTGTATCCTTTAAGATAATTGGAATATGCCTTAACTCTAATTTTTTGTATACAAAAGTTCCTATTACTACACAAAATAATACAGCCATCCCCCCCGCTTCTGTAGG
>NZ_JBATVM010000273.1:0-10352 GCF_049671765.1 Psychrilyobacter sp. | reverse complement strand
TCACGATCATAGTTTAATTTAGAATAAGAAACCATATTCCCTCCTGTTAGAGAGTCAAAAAGAGCTATATATTTTATAAGCCCCCAATTTGAAGTAGCTATAGAAAATTCAACATCACTATTATTTTGTGTTTTCCCAGTTGTAGGATCTAAGAATACAACCGATTGTCTTGAATATTCCACAGCAGCTACTTCACTAGACACGTCACCACTATATCCAGGATCACCTTTTAATAATCCAATATAGAGATTATTTTTTATCCTATCATCTATATACTTATTTGCTTCATAATTAGTCAATGGTGCCATATTCCCTCCTATTTTCCATTTAAAGTTATATTTCCTACCAGTGTTCTAGATAATTGACTGTGAGATATATTTATATTTTCTTTAAGGTTATTAACCTTAAGATCTTTTACGTTATATAATGCTGATGAATGAGTTAAAACTTCTTGAATATAAGAATAATAGATTTTATCAGTCTTAAACAATGCAGCCTTATAGTATCCCTCTAATTCTTTAGCAATCGTATTTTTAGCAGCAGTGATATCAAAATCAGAATTTAAAGTGGCATTTATCACTAAATTAATATCTTTATAAGCTATAGTTTCTACACTTAACTGAATATCATTGATAAACTGATCATCTATAATTTTTTTAACTTCTGCTATTAACTTTGCTGATGTTGGCTCTATATTTTCATTTGCTATGATTACCTTTACTGTTCCAGCTCCATTATGTCTTGGAACGCAATGAGCGACCCCTACACCTTCTACTTTTAGAGCCTCATCTCTATACCACCACTGATTCCATGAAGTAGCCGGATGGGAAATCCTATCATTTCTCCTACTTAATAAGATTTCATCTGATTCTATATCTTTTCCATCTATTATTTCAAAATCATTAATAACTCCTGTAAGCCCAGGATAATTTTCTATAAATTTATTTATCTCTCCTATTCCACAATTTCCAATAACACCACTAGAACTACACTCAATTTTTACACTAGTTTCAAGATTAGTAATTTGTTTACTTTCTAATACTACGTACGTAACACCATCGGTTCTACTAAATAGATATCCCTTCTTAATCTCACTTCCATTCAAACCAGTTACTTTAGCTAATCCAGTAGCTTTTTTTGCTTTATCTCTCTTAATCCCATCATCTGCTACTATGACATCTAATTCTTGCCCAGTAGCGGTCCCTGAAAACCTTCTATCTATAGTTTTATTTAATTTTTCTGAAAGACCATCTAATTCAATACTTATTGGATTAATCACAATATCCCTAGTATAACTACCCTCAGACGTTCCATAACCATGATTTTTTATTCCTTCTACTAACCTTTGAATTATTCCTTCTACATTTTTTTGATTCATTATTTCACTTCCTAAGATACATTACTTATTATGAGTTCTTGATCTATAGTTATTACAGTATAAAAAACAATAAGTTTATCTTTGTTCTTTAACAAAAATACATCGATAACTCTAGATATATAGGGGAAAACCATCATCATTTCTACAATTTCTTTTTCTATCTCAGCCAAAATAAGACTATTTGGAATTTTAAGATTTCCTATATAACTCCTAAGAGGTAATCCAAATGATGGATTACTTTTATTTATTATGTATGTCATATACTTATTTTTAGTTGTCTCAAACACTTTTTTTATCCATTGTTTTGTTATTTCTTTTGGATCTATGAGGTCCATAGGATAACCACCACTAATAGAAGTTTTATTAACCTCAAAATCCCATGCTATATCTTTTCCTAAGTTTAAAACTTCTTTTTTTAATCCCTGGGCACCTTCATTCTGATATACTTCTAAGAGTGAATTTACTATTTTAGGTAACATTATCCACCTCCATATTTATCTGCTTTATCTAATAGAAAAAATAAATTATTGTTGTTCATCGGTAAGATTATTACCATATCCCCTACTTTTAATTCATCTGTCCAATCGATCTTCCCTGTCCCCTCAAAATCCGTATCCTTACTCATAGCTAATTTTATTTCGTGTTTATGTGGATCTGGTGGATGCGTTACTGGTGGGACTTCAAATATAGGTGTAGTTTCTGTAAAAGTTGTTTCAAACTTCATATCTAAACTATTAAAATTCCCAGTAAAATGAAATTCTCTAGTATACCCTTTCATTTTTTCTTTGGCCATAATAATTTGATGTTTTTTCAAAAGGATCTTTTCATTTATCCTTATCTCTAAATTTGGAGGGATCTTCTCCACTATTCCAATAATAGGCCCTATTAATTTAGGATTATCCCTTGCTTTAATAATTTTGGCCAACTCAATAAATGGACTATCCATAAGGTATCAACTCCAAACTTATACTATTTATATTCTTTGTAAACGATTTAATTGTATATAATCCATCTATCAAAGAATTTTTAATAATAAGATTATCTCCATCATAGAGGTTCTCTACCCATGGAATAACTATTTTGACCTTTTCTTCTACCAAACTTCTCTTTTTTAATAGATTATCGGCAATAGATTTAGAATCATTGGGATTATCAGCTTCTATAACTTCTACTTTCTGCAATAACCCATATTTATCAATACTCTTTTTATCCTTTGATTCTATTGATTTATATTTAGTTTCATTATTTTTTATAACTACCTTTATAGAATTTTTTAGTTTCTCTATACTCCTACTTACAGATATATTTTTAGAAAGATCGGTAGCATTATATTTTTTATTGAAAAAATCTACTTCAAAAGTTGAAATATTATCTATTCTACTTCTAAAATGAAACTTCCCATCTCTAAAATAAAAACGAAATTTTATCCCTTTCTTAGCCTCAATTATTTTGATAATATCTTTTATGACTCCTCCAGCCGACAAATTAAAATAGATCTTATCTATCTCCATATCCACTTTATCTATTGTTCCTATAGGAGCATCCATAGATAGGATAATTGATTCTATACAACTATTTGCTTTAACTTTTTCAAATTGATATATTTCTTCATTTTGAGTGAAATAAAAAGTGAAATCTACCACTGAATAACTAATTAGACCTTTACTTTCATTATTTGATATAACTATTCCTGAAAACTCTATCTTTTCACTTTGAATTTCTATAATACTTCCCAGCTTTACTGGATTAATAGGCATTCCCTTTAATTTATATGCATACATCTCAAAGGATAGTTTTTGAGCAAATTCATCTATAGTTTTCCCCCATGAAATAGAACCTTTAACCATAGAAGTAATTTCATATCTTTTATTATTTTCTATACAAAATATTTTTATTCCCATATCTGACCTCTGTTATAATCTATATGTTCTTTTTTAAATATCGGTTTCCCATCTTTTTGAGAATACTTTACCTTTGGTTTTACTGGAGATATCTCCTTTGGTTTCCAATAGATTTTTTTATCTATCTCTACTTTTTGTTCTGGGTATACAAATTCTTGAAACTCTATGTTATACCCAATATCTCCATTCCCCTCAGTAGTTATGGAAAACTCAGATATAATCACTTGTAAATTTATTCGTGTTCCTGTAATAACTAATTCTATAGGATCACCACTTTTTCTTAATTGATCTATAGCTTCATAGTATTCCCATTCAGATAATTGATTATCTTTAGAAAAAGAATATCCCTTACTAGGAAAAAATGAGGTCCATGATATTTTTTTTAACCTATGATCTTTTATAAAGTTTAAGATCCCATCTATAGTATTTATTTTTTCTATATCATTCCCAGTAGATAAATTTATTTCTGCAGGAACTATAGGAAACTTAAATAGGATCTTCCCATCCTCATATAACTTGCCTTTTTTTAGAAAAATATCTGTCTCTTGCCATTTTTTCAATGCATCTTTGGAGTTATTTTCCATTCCTGAAGGAAAAAACTTACTTAAAGCTTTTTGTAGCTCCTCCTTCCCCCTAAAAAATTTATTTATATTAGGATTTTTAACTAATTGGCTTCTATAAAGGCTTCTTAACTCTCTGATTCCCATCTTACTATACGAATTATCAAAGTTCATTTATATCACCCCAGATTAGCTATAGCTAAATTTAATTTTGATACAAATTTTTCTGCAACCTTATTTGTAATTTCATCTATATCTTTGTCCTCTGATTTTTTAATAATCAAACTATCAAACAACTTTTCAATAGTTATAGTAATTACATTCGATTTACTTTCTTTTTTAGAGTCATATTTTTTATTTTCATTGGAGGTAAGGACTCTTTCTCCCTTATGAAGTTCTGCCAAATACCCATCTTTTGGTATATATGAAATTCCTGTTCTGTGGGATCCATCTATCTTGGTTTCATTTGATTTATTAAAATTCCCCCACTTGGTTCCTAAAGGCTCTATCTCTTTATCATTGATAACGGTTCTAGTAACATTTTCTTTAAAATTAACTTCAAATTCTTTATTTTTTTCACCAACGAATTTATTCCAAAGATCATATAATCCCTTTAAAAAATCAAATACACCCATAATAGTTTTTCCAAACAATTCAAAAGTTTTTATAATTCCACCAATAGGACTATCTCTCAAAACTTCCCAAAATTCTAATGCTTTATTCTTTATAGTCTCCCAATTTTTATAAACTAAATATCCCACTCCGATCAATGCAGTAAGGGCAGCTATAATTACTCCTACAGGATTAGCTGTCATAGCAGCATTAAATGCCCATTGAGCTACAGTCAGTCCTTTTTGAGCTGCTGCTGCTGCTTGATAAGCTTCTGTAATTCCTCTAATTGCATTTGTTGCTGTTCCTATTACAGTAATTGTTTTCCAAACTCCCATTAAGACAGCTACAGTTTTAGCTACAAAAAGTATATCTTCACCATATTCTTTAGTAAATTCTCCTGCTGTCTTTAGTGAGGCCGCAATTTCTTCTCCCCATCTTGCCAATTCTCCTGTTTCTTGAAGTTTTACCAAGGAATTAGCTAGAGATAAGGCTCCATCTTTTAAAGTATCAAATATAGAGTTTTCTATAATTTTTCCATCCATCCCTATCCCCATGATAGATGCCATAGATGTATTGATTACTCCACTTATTGTTGATAGTGCACCTGAAAAAGTTTTAGATTTTTTTACCATACCACCATCAAACTTATTTTTCATAAGAGCAAATAACGCCTTATTAAAATTATCTATATCTGTTATCTGTCCTTTGGCATTTACAACTCCATGTAATTTCATTGAATTTGCCTGATCTACAATCATTTGTTTGGTTATTCCATATTGTTTTAATCTCTCTAATTCTCCAGTTTGTGCATCTGAAACAGCTTCTACAGCCTGCATTAGGTCTGTATTCATGACAGCCGCCATATCGCCTATATATCCCATGGTCTTTTTAGCTGATATACCATAAGATGTAAGTCTTACAGTTCCTTCTATCATGTCTTTAGTATCAAAAGGTGTTTTATTTGCTGTTTTTACAGCCCACTGAAACATATCACCAGCTTTTTTAGTATCTTTCATTACTACTTCTAATGTATTTTTATAGTCTTCAAACTCACTAGCTATCCCTATTCCTTTTTTTACTGTCGCTAAAATAGCAGCAACACTAATAAATGTTTTTAAGGCTCCTGAAAGGTGATTTACTTTTTTACTTCCTTCATCGGCAGAATCACCAGTATTTTTAAGTGCTTTACTAGCTTTTTTACTCCCACTTGCTAGAAATTTTAATTTCTCTGCTGCTTCCTTAGTTTTTTTATCCAATTCTCTTAACTCTTTAGCTGTTATATCTGTTTTTCTAGCAGCATGGACTAAACCAGCTTCAGCTTTTTTTAATTCCCAAGTTAATCTAGAAAACGCCTTATCTGTTCCTTTACTCTCCTTACTTACACTGACTAGGCTATCTCCCATCTTCTTTAACCCAGCGATCCCCTTCACGGTATCAACTAGTATTTTTAAACTTACTGTATCGCTCACGGGATCACCTCTCTTCCTGCATCTTGTCTGACAATAAACTTATGGATGCCTTATAAAATATTTTCTCCCCATAACTCAAATCTAAAAGTGATTTTAGAGTATGGCCTTTTTGGAGATAATAACTATACATAAATAGATCATCATCAGACATTATTAGTTTTTTACTTTTTCAATAGCAGTAACACCAGATCCATATTTTTCCATAAGGATTTTCATCATAGAAGTAATCTCAGATTCTTTAAAAATCATAGTAAATACATCTATATTTTTCTTTGCCCCAAATGCTTTCCTTAATTTTTCGGATGAAAGATTAGGTTCAATAAGACAATTATAGACTAATTTATTTACATTAAAATTCATTCCACCGTAACTAAAAGACCCTTTAATATCTTTTTTATTTGTAATAATAGAAGAAGATACAATCTCTAAATTTGGAACTTTAACTACCACCACACCTTCTCCCAAAAGTTCTTCTAATCTATCAATTTTAATTTCTATAGTTTTTTCTCCTACACTATCACTTTTTGTCTCCTCAACTTTTGTTAGAAGTGATTCTATACTAATTTTTTTACTTTCTATAACCTTTTCATCTATATTCTCATCTTTACTCATTTAAACCCTCCATTTTATTGGTATAAACACTAATTTGATTTTAGAAAAACCCTTACAATCAAAATAAGGGCTTTGTTTTTTTAAGCTAATTCAGGTGTATCTACTAGGTCTTTATCAAACCAAAATTCAACCTCTTTTTCTATTAAACTATCTAAACTAAAATTAAATAGATTAAAGTTTCCTGAAAACTCACATTCTGCTAAAGATATTCTTTCAGCTCCATTTCCATCTGGATCATCTA
This sequence comes from Psychrilyobacter sp., assembly GCF_049671765.1. Classification (NCBI taxonomy): domain Bacteria; kingdom Fusobacteriati; phylum Fusobacteriota; class Fusobacteriia; order Fusobacteriales; family Fusobacteriaceae; genus Psychrilyobacter; species Psychrilyobacter sp. Next base: position 3,579 of record NZ_JBATVM010000273.1, on the reverse strand, counting down.
TTGCAACCTCTATGCTAAATGATGTAGCTTTCATATTTATGTTATTTTTTAGGAATTTTTTAAATTCAAAAGAATTTATCTTATAGAATACAAACTTCCCCTTTCCTTCTGAGGATTTTAATTTTTGCCCTTTTTTCCCTCCAGGAAGATTAATACTTTCATATTCATTTTCTATAGTTGCCTCTGCTGATTTTATCTGTGCTAGAACCTCACCATCCATAACAAAGTCACCAAAGGCCCCATTAAATATTTCTCTACTATTCACCTATATCACCTCTACTATTACTTCGGCATCTTCCATAACATCTACAGGAGTATATTCTAATATTCTATAAAATGATTTATCTTTAGTATTAAGTCTTCTGGCTCTATAATCATCCATTTTAGCAGCTTCTCCTTCTGTAATTTTTCCATTACCCAATGCCCATGTTTTATTTGCATTACTATCAACTATCATATTATTTCCATAATTAGTATCTAGATCTCCATTAGTCATAAACATCTTTAAATATGCATTAACTGCTCCAGCAAATGCCATTTTATTAGCATATGTATTTTTTCTTTTACCTATATAATAATTTTTATAGGTATATTGGATATCTTTTAAGTTTATATCCATTAGCTCAATACATCTTATCTTTGAGAATGTCCTCCCCATATTTTCAATAGGTGTTATAAATGAATTTATTCCTCTTTCAGTTCTATATACGAGGTTTTCACCATCTGTATCTGCTACTGTTATGAGATACCCATTTCCAACATCTGCATTTATATCTGTCGATTCCTCTACACTCTCTACCCATGGCTGCTTATAATAAGTCATAGATCCATTGGCTAATCCAACTCCTGCTATGCATCCAACTATGCAGCCTGTATACTGACTAGAAGTAAACTCTATTTCATTTACAGTATGTTTTTGTTTTAAGTTAATTATATATGGAGAATCTGGGGAAGTAGATGTAGCTACCACTAATTTAATAGGCTTTTGAAATGGATTTATAAGTTTATCTATAACTCTATCTTTTTTTACCATTCCTACCAATGCATCATGCTCATCTTCTTTTCCTCCAGGATAAGCAATATAATCACATATTTTTGATAAATATTTATAAGGTCCCGATAGATGAGTCATATCAACATAACCACTATCTGGAGCTTCTTCTATCCTATAAGCTATAACCTTAGTTGGAACTCCTCTAAAAACTAATTCTTTGAATAATTTATATATCTCAGGGGACCAATCCGCTGCTTTTACATCCGCAAGGGTATAGTATTTTTTGGTTGTAAAACTAGTATTTATCTTACTTGGTAATATCAACCCTACTACTCCAGCACCTTGACCAATTATTGCCTGAGTATATCTCTCCTTAAATTCCATTAAAAAAGATACTTGTCCGTTCATTTTTTGTGCCATCATTTCACCTCCCAATCTATATAGAGATCTTTCATTAGTTCAAAATCTTTATCTTCTAATTCCATATCTCTAAGTCTTGTTATATCGTAAGTAACCTTTATACTAGCTGTTCTAATAGATGTTTTCCCATCTTCTAAAACACTTCCATAATCAATTTTAAATCCTTTGTTAGATAACCTTTTATCTTCCATAGATTCTATAAAATCAATAAATTGTTTCACTTCATCTCTAAAACCTAATATTTTATTTTTACTAATATTTTTAGTTTTAGAAAAATAATAGATTATATCTATTGTTTTCTGTCTTTCTTCACTTATATTTTCACTATCAATAATTATAGCTACTGTTCTTCCTGAAAATTTAAAGTTCTCTTCATCTTCTACAATTCCCATACGGAATCCCTTAAATTTATCTGAAGCCATAAACTCTTCTTTTAATAATAGGATCTTATGTGTAAATCCATCTATTTTCATCTTCTTCAGCTCCTAAAAAACCATAATTCCTGAGACTTTTTTCTTCCCTAAAGTATTTATATTATCTTCCCTAATCCCCTTAATTAAATTATCTAATTCCTTCTTTTTATCGGTTACATCTTTTTCAAATTCCATATCCTCATATAATTTCCAGTGGATATATGCTTCTTTTAGAGTTTGCCAATTTTCAGTAGTTAAGCTAGATACTCTATTACCTAATCTAACAGTCAAATAATTATTTGCTCTTTTATTTAGATTCCTAGGATTATCAGGATCATCTATCAATGATTTTAATTCACTCTCTGTCATCCCATGAAAATCAGCTATTTCTAAAAGGAGCCTTTCATTTAGAAAAGACTCCGATTTTAATACAGGTATCACCTTATAATCCTGTAGCTACATATCTAATATATTTTTTTATATTAGCTAAAACAGGCATAGGAGCTGATTTAGTCCAAATACCTTTAGATCCAGACGTTGCTTCTACTCTAGTTTCCCCTGCTAATTTTTCAGCTTTTATGATCTTAGTTTCATTTGTTTTTACATCTCCATAAGTTAAACATCCATAACCTACAGCAAGTGTTTTTGGATCAGATAAAATTATCATCTTAGAAGTATCTACTACTTTCCCATCTGTTCCTATTCCATCAACTAAAAGTTCTATCTTTAATGCCCCTACTTGCAATGAGGCCCCTGTATCAGTATATGAAAAAGATACCTTGTTTATGTTTTGCTTAGTATCATTCGCTTCATTTTTAATCTTATTAAAAACTGTTAGACCAACCTCTATCTTAGGTCTTCCACCTTTTTTAGTGGTCCAATCAAGAGCTAATCCTAAGATCACATCACTTATTATTTTTGATGCAAGGGCTAAACTTTTATTAGTTTTTACTCCTACATTTAATTCTTTTCCCTTTTTATCTATATAGATCCCTTTTAAATATGCATCTACACATTGTCTTTCAAATTTATTTACTATAGCAGCAGCACCCATTTTCACATATTTTGCTTCCATAGCTTTTACTGAATCTATTATCTTCCCATTTGTTGTATATGTTGGTACTCCTGCATTTACAGTTGTAATATCACTGGCACTATATGGAAACTCTCCTCCAATTATATCTGGCTCAAATTCTAATTTTGAGAATCCATCTTTTCCTAAGATAGGTAAGACTTCATTTCTTCCTACAATTCCAGCTACTACAAAATGATCCATCATATCATCCACTCTAATCATTTCTGTAGGAGATAGATATTTATTTCCACTTCCTTCAAATTTAGATGAATATGTTTTAGGTACTTCTAATTTTTGCGTGGCTGCATTTAATAACGCTGCCAACCATATCATTCTTTTATTCATTAGCCAATCTCCTCCATTCCTTCTATTTTATCTACCACTATTACTCCTGCCCTCTTTAACTCACTTAAAGCAGTAAAGTTAGTCTCAAAATTAATCCCTACTAAATCAGTTTTCCCTATTTGAATCATAGTTGAAATTGTAGTTATTACATCTTCTCCAGCAGCAGTTAAAACTATATCTTCCTCATTGATATAAAGCCCTGCAATTACACTTCTTGTATATTCTGCAGGTGTTGTTCCAGGAGTAGCAGATCCATCATGGGTAGGATCATATATATAAAATTTCCCATCTTTTGAATCTTGGGCTAATACCTGTCCAAATTTTATAGTAGC
>NZ_JBATVM010000272.1:0-13521 GCF_049671765.1 Psychrilyobacter sp. | reverse complement strand
TCTGAATGTTGCTGCACCATCTCCACCTTTACCGGCCCTGACGGTTATTATCGCCTCATCTATAAACATAAATAATTCCCTCCTATTCAAACTCATTCCTTGTTGTCGTTTGCTCTTTACAAAAGAGTAAACTATAGTTAATATCTACTATTTTTTACTAGAAATTATAATTTCTAGTTTTTTAAAAACTATTTTAATATCGCCTATAACTTCTTCATTTTTAAATCTAATAACTAAAATATTAAGGTTTTGCATGAATTCATCTCTGATTTTATCATATTTTTTATGGGGTTTGTCAAAATGAATTTTTCCATCTAACTCAATAACTAACTTCAATTTTGGACAATAAAAATCGACGATATATTCACCTATTCCATATTGTCTAAAAAATTTAAATCCTTTAAATCGTTTGGCTCTCAAAAATTGCCATAAGATATTTTCAGTTTTGGTAGAAGTTTTTCTTAATAGTTTTCTTTTTATTTTAGTTGATTTTTTATTTAAAATTTTCATAAAAGCACCTCTAATATATTAATACTATAGGTTTCTCGATTCACGAATATTAAAATTGATTCTAACAATAGATTAAATTTTAAATGTGATAAAGAGTAACTGTAATATATGGAAATAAAACATCCACTTATACTATAGGTTGCTCTTTTTTAAAGAGTAACCGCTAAAAGGGGAAGAGTTCTGTATAAAACCCTTCATATAATAAATAAATCCCAGCTAAATGCTGGGATTTATTTGAAAAGCTTATACTAAACTTTTTCTTTCAGAGTAGATAGAAACTTGCTTTCTAGTTTTACCTAATCTTTCAAATTTAACATATCCATCAACTAAAGCAAATAAAGTATGATCTTTACCTTGCCCCATGTCAGTTCCAGCATGGAATTTGTTCCCTCTTTGTCTAACAACGATGTTTCCAGCTACTACTTTCTCACCATCGTATTTTTTAACACCTAAGTAATTAGGGTTAGAGTCTCTTCCGTTCTTTACAGAACCTTGTCCTTTTTTCTTAGCAAATAATTGTAATTCAATTCTAAACATTAATTAGCCTCCTCTTCGAAAATCTTCATATATTTGGGGTATTGCTCCTTTAGTTGGTCTAGCATTACTACCATACTTCCTAAGATTGCATTAATTTCCCTTTTGTTTTTATAAACAATTTGATTATAACTATGAATAGTCATATCCAATTTTTTCAACTTTTCTTCATCTGGAGTTTTAAGATCTAGCCTTAAAAATCCTGTTTCATTATTAGTTGAATAAGTAGCAGGGATATTTAGATATTCTAGAATACCAGCTGCTCCTTGTTGTAAAATCGCACTGATTGCAGCACACAAGATATCACTACCGTGTTCGCCATATTCAGCATGATTCCATCCATAAAATTCTACAATTTCTTCACCATGTCTAATGAGAGTTATCTCTGTCATTATCCTTGGATAGAAGTAATTTTGATTTCAGTGAATAATTGTCTGTGACCTTTTCTTCTATGAGTTGACTTTTTAGGTTTGTATTTGAAGTTAATAACTTTTTTAGCTCTACCTTGTGATAATACTTCTACTAACACTTTTGCGTTTTCTACAACAGGAGTTCCTACTTTCATTTCTCCGTTGTTAGACACTAATAAAACTTCTGTCATTTCGACAGTTTCGTTAACTTCAGCATTTAATTTCTCTACTCTTAATATTTCACCTTCTGCAACTTTGTACTGTTTTCCACCGGTTTTGATTATTGCGTACATTGTAACACCTCCATAAATTTAGTCGCCAGGCACAGGTTGCTGATAACCCTACCTACGCGTAACTAGAACATAATATCATATCTATCATAATATGTCAATGGAATTTTTGATATATTAGCAAAGTCAAAAGCCTTTTAATGACTTGAAAATAATTAAAAAAAATCTATTAAAAAGTTTGAAATAGAAGTTCTAGATGTTATGAAATTTTTTAGAAAAATAAAGTGATTAGGAGAGAAAGATCGGGCTTTAAAATTGTGAAAAAACTACCATAATATGGTATATTATAATTAATAGATAATTTAAAATTTAGTGTTTAATGGTGAAAAAACAGGAAAAATTATAATTAGCGATATATATAATTTGTAATCAAAATTTTTAATGATTTATGGGTAGAGAGATCTGTCAGGGGGGGAAGATGATTTTAAAAGTTTGTATAGGGAGTGCCTGTCATATAAAGGGTTCTTATGATGTTATAAAAATAATTACTGGAATTATAGAAAATGAGGGATTAGAAAAATTAGTGGAATTAAAGGCTTGTTTTTGTTTGAATAATTGCACAGATGGTGTTTCTGCTGTTATAGAAGGAGAAGAAAAACTCTATTCTTTCTCTAGGGAGAATGTAGAAGAAAAATTTAAAGATATAATCAAGGAGAGAATATTATGAATATAATGAATTTTTCAGAGGCTAATTGTAGTAATTGCTATAAATGTGTGAGAACATGTAGAGTAAAAGCTATAAAAATTGAAGATGATCAAGCTCATATAGTTTCGGATAAATGTATTGTCTGTGGGCATTGTTTTTCTAGCTGTCCTCAGAATGCTAGAAATGTTCATTCTGATCTTGAATTTGTGAAAAAAATGATTAGTAGCGATGAAAAAGTAAATATTTCCATAGCTCCATCTTTTAGAGGATTTTATGAAAAATCAGATAATTTTATATGGGGATTAAAAAAATTAGGATTTAATCTAATAGAGGAGACAGCAGTAGGAGCGGACATTACCTCGAGATTATATGAAAAATATATATTGACTAGTGATCAAGGAATCTATATAACTACTTGTTGTCCATCTGTAGTTCTTCTAATAGAAAAATATTATCCTACATTAATACCGTATCTAATGCCTTTTACATCACCTATGATATCTCATGGATATTTATTAAAAGAAGAGCATCCAAAGGAAAAAACTGTTTTTTTAGGACCTTGTATAGCTAAAAAATGTGAATCATTATCAGAAAAACATGTGGGAGCGATAGATGCAGTTTTAACCTTTGATGAGGTATCAGAGTGGTTAGATACTGAGGGAATAGATTATCAAAATGAAAACTCATGTGAAGTAGATAAATTTGGTAGTAATTTTGGTAGTAGTTATCCTGTAGTCGGAGGGATTTTAGAAGGGATCAAAGAGAGTATTGAAGAAAAAGGATTGACTCAATTAAGAGTGGATGGATTAGATGAATGTATTGAGCTTTTTGATGAATTATCTAAAGGAACTATAACAGGAACTTGTGTAGAAGTAAGTGTGTGTAAACGAAGTTGTCTTGGAGGTCCAGGGGGGTCAAATGCTTCGTCTACTACTTTTTCTAGAGTACAAACTTTAAAAAAATATTTAAACGAAATTGATAAAGAGGGAAGAAAAACCCTTCGTATATGTGATATAGATTTTAGTGCAAGCTTTGATGATAAAAAAATGGAAGAAAAGATGCCTAGTGAGAAGGAAATCACAGAAATTTTGAGGACTTTAGAAAAGTATACCAAAGAAGATATATTAAATTGTGGTGGATGTGGATATGAGACTTGTCGTGAAAAAGCTATATCTATATATAGGGGGATGTCACATAAAGAAATGTGTATTCACTACATGAAAAAATGTGCTGATAAGGTAACCAATGAAATATTTGAAAATTCACCTAATGGGATCCTTATATTAAACAATGAATACGATATAATAGAAAGTAATGTGGCTTTTAGTAGATATTTTGGGATTACTCCTAATGAAGTACGGAAAAGATCTATAGAAGAGTTTATATCAAAGGAAAAATTAGAAAAAGTATCTTTAGATGGGGAAAATATTATTTGGAAAAAACAATCATTTTTAGATGGAACGTTGTATATGAGGGTGAGTATTATATCTATGAATCCTAGAGAAGGAATCATAATTTTATTAACTGACATAACTAGTGATGAATTAAGAAAAGAGGAAATTAGAACTTTGAAAGAAAAAACTTTTGAGATAACTCAGACAGTGGTAGAAAAACAAATGAGGATAGCTCAAGAAATTGCTAGTTTATTGGGGGAAACTACGGCAGAATCTAAAGTAGCTTTTAATAAATTAAAAGATGTATTTAATAAAGAGGAGAGTCTTTAATGGAATATTATATTGATGCTTCATATAAAAGTATAAATAAATTTGGTGAGGAATTATGTGGAGATAAAGTAGAATCTGTGAAAACAGAAGATGGTTGTCTTTTGGTTCTTTCTGATGGACTAGGAAGTGGAGTTAAGGCGAACATATTAGCTACTTTGACCTCAAAAATAGCGATCACAATGTTAAAAGAGGGGTCTAGTATTGAGGAAACTTTGGAGACAATAATAAATACCCTTCCAGAGTGTAAGGTGAGAAAACTTGCGTATTCTACATTTACAATTATAAAATTAAATAATAACGGTGATTGTTATATGGTGGAATATGAAAACCCTCCTACATTTTTTTATAGAGATGGATGTGATATGCCTATAGATAGAAGAGAAAGAATTATAAAGGGAAAAACAATTTTTGAGAGTCATTTTAAATTTTTTCCAGATGATTTATTGACTGTTGTAAGTGATGGGGCAGTTCATGCTGGAGTAGGTGAATATCTTAATTTAGGTTGGCAGTGGGAGAATATAAATGATTTTTTAAGAGATATATCTCGGCAAAAATATGCAACTGATATAACGAATAGTTTGTTAGATGTCTGTAAAACTCTTTATAATGATAAACCGGGAGATGATACAACAGTTTTATCGATTAAATTTCAACCTGTAAAATATTTAAATTTATTTACAGGACCTCCTAAAAAGATAGAAGATGATGAAAATTTTATAAAAATGGTAGGAGAATCCAAAGGAATTGTAGTGCTCAGTGGAGGGACTACTGCTAATATAATATCTAAAGCTTGGAATGAAGAGATTAAAATTGATTTAGAAGGATATGAAAGTAATCTGCCCCCAGTAGGTTATATGAGAGGAGTAGGTTTAGTAACAGAAGGATTGTTGACACTGAATAAAACTGTGGAATATATAAAAGAATATATATATGGTGGAAAAGAAATAACTAGTAATGATGGGGCAGGAGTTTTAGGAAGATTACTGTTATTTGATGCTAGTCATATAAAAATAGTGGCAGGGACTGCTGTAAATCCTGCTCATCAGAACCCAGATTTTCCAATTGATTTTAATATTAAATTAAAAGTTGTCATCGAGCTAGAGGCAATCTTAAAAGACTTTGGAAAATCAGTTACTTTAGAATATCTATAAAATTGAAAAAAACCTTCTTTCATGATAAAATTAAATCTATTAGAAAACTTAAATTTAAATGTGTTACTAAGAAAAAAAATGGAACGCGGATGTCTGTTTTCGACTGCGCTCAGACAACGATACACGGAGAGACACTAAGAAGAAAGAAAACTCAGTGAAACTCTTATTTAATTCTCTGTGAATCTCTGTGTTGAAAAGTTTTAAAAGAATGAGAAAATCTGTGTCAAAAAGTTTAAGGGGTAGTTCATGAATTGCCTGTATAATAAAGTATATTTAATGCGAATCAGGAGGAATACATAATTATGGATAGAAAAGAAATTTCGGTAGGTGGACAGGCTGTAATAGAAGGTGTCATGATGAAAGGACCCGAAGCGTTAGCTACAGCAGTAAGAAGACCCACAGGAGAAATAGTTTATAAAACAACAAAATTAAAACCATCTATGAATTTTTTAACTAAGATTCCATTTATAAGGGGAGGAACTATCCTGTTTGAAACTTTGATTATGGGAACTAAAGAACTATCATTTTCTGCCAATGAAGCAGGGGAAGAGGAAGAAAAATTAGGAGATAAAGAATTGATGATGACTGTAGTGGTGGCTTTAGCTTTAGGAGTGGGACTGTTTATGGTTTTACCTTCAATTTTGAGTAGTTTTATGTTTAAAGATAATAGAATGAATTCCAATATTTTTGAAGGGATACTTAGAATATTATTTTTTCTTGTATATATAAAGGCTATATCTTTTTCTAAAGAAATAAAAAGAGTCTTTGAATATCATGGAGCGGAACACAAATGTATCTACGCTTTTGAAAATGATGAGGAATTAGTAAAGGAAAGTGCGGTAAAATATACGACACTACATCCTAGATGTGGGACGAGTTTCTTGCTTATAGTAATGCTAATAAGTATAATTGTATTTTCGAGTCTTGATTTTATTATACCGCAACCTGATAATATGTGGATTAAAGTTGGATTGAAAGCTGTCTTGAGGATTGTATTTCTGCCATTGGTAGCAGGACTGGCCTATGAATTTCAAAAGTACAGTAGTAAACACTTGGATAACCCAATGTATAAGATGATAGCAGTACCGGGGCTTAGTCTCCAAAAAATAACAACTAAAGAACCAGATTTAGAGCAATTAGAAGTAAGTATGGTAGCTTTGAGGATAGCTTTAGGGATGGAAGTAGAGAACGCAACAGAAGTTTTTGAATAATAATTTATAGAGGAGGAGGTTGCTGTAGTGGCAATTTCTTTTTTTGTAATATATATAGAAAAAACTTTTAAAAGTCCGATAAACTTAGTATAATGAAGAGTAAAAAAATAAATCAAAACTCTTTCTTTGTTGTCGTTTATTTGGTTAACTAATATTAAAATTTATAGTAATAAAAAATGAATTTTAAATGTTATCAAAGAGCAAACTATTGCGATAATATTTGAGTTATAGTTATTCTTTTTTTAAGAATAACTATAAAAAGGATGGGTTATGATAAGGAGCTGGAATATAATATGACAAAGATAGAAGAAGTAATAGTAATAGGAGCTGGGTTAGCAGGAAGTGAAGCAGCATATCAATTGGCTAAAAGAGGAGTAAAGGTAAAGTTATATGAGATGAGACCAGTAAAAAATACAGAAGTCCATACTGGAGATAAATTTGGAGAGTTAGTTTGTAGTAATTCATTAGGATCAAATTTATTATCAGTAGCTTCAGGATTAATGAAAGAAGAGCTAAGAATGATGGGATCATTGTTAATAGAAATAGCTGATAAAACTCGTGTTCCAGCAGGGCAAGCATTGGCAGTAGGCCGTGAAGAATTTGCAGAGATGATAACAGCGAGATTAGAAGCAGAAGAAAATATAGAGATAATCAGAGAAGAGTTAGTGGGAATTCCCAAGGATAGATATGTGATCATAGCCAGTGGACCTCTATCATCGCCTGGAATAACCAATGAAATTTTAAAATTAACAGGTGGAACAAATCTTTATTTTTATGACGCAGTAGCTCCTATAGTAACTTTGGAATCAATAGATCAAGATAAGGTTTATTACCAATCTAGATATGATAAGGGAGATGGAGAATATATAAACTGTGGGATGACTGTAGAAGAATATGAGGATTTTTACCATGAATTAATAAATGCGGAAAGATCACCACTTAAAACTTTTGAGGAAGAAAAGGTTTTTGAAGCATGTATGCCAGTGGAAAAAATGGCTAGTAGAGGGGAAAAAACATTATTATTTGGACCATTAAAACCAAAGGGATTAACAAATCCACATAAAGCAATAAAAGATTATGCAGTAGTTCAATTGAGACAAGATGATAAAGATGGAAAATTATATAATTTGGTAGGATTTCAAACTAACTTAAAGTGGGGAGAACAAAAAAGAGTATTTCAAATGATTCCAGGATTAGAAAATGCTGATTTCATAAGATATGGTGTCATGCATAGAAATACATTTATAGATTCTACAAAATTATTAAATAAAGGTTTAAATTTAAAAACTAATGAAAAAATCTTCTTTGCAGGACAAATAACAGGAGGAGAAGGGTATGTAACAGCCATGGCAACAGGGATGATGTCAGCTATAAACTTATACCACCATATGTTAGGAGAAGAGGAGTTTGTACTAGAAGATATTACTTCTACAGGAGCGATAATTGACTATATTACAGAGGAAGGGAAAAAAGAATTCCAACCTATGGGACCAAATTTTGGTATTGTAAGAGCGTTAGAGGGACCAAGAGTAAGAGATAAAAGGGATAGAAATACAGCCTTAGGAGAAAGATCGGTAGAGTATATGGAAGAAAAAATAAAAGAAATAAAATATTAAAAGACCTCACTTTTCCTTCTATTCTCTCCTAAATCAGGAGTAGACGGAGAAAACACAGTGAACCTCAGTGATCTCTGAGCCTCTGCGTTGATAGGGTTTCTAATCTGTGTAGATTAGAATTTTGATCGATAGAAATCTGTGTCAAAAAAAAGCTCCTGTGCTGTAGCAGTAAAGTGTATTCTTCGTGTAATTAGTGACAAAAATAATATTAAGTTTATAGAGGGGTAATTCGTGAATTACCCGTACGATAAAGTGTTTATTTTATCTATGTTTTATGGATATAATTAAGTAAAATATCAAAAAGTGGGGGGTGTGTTGTGATTTTGGAAAAACTAATAAAAGAATTTATATACTATGAACAATTTGGACAACAAAAAAGTGAAAATACCATAAAATCCTATAAAAAAGATTTAGAACAGTTTATAGAATTTATTGTGGGACATGAACTTCTTGAAAATATAAATGAGGTAGAAGAGTTAAATTTGAGAGGTTTTATTCTTTATCTAGGAACCTTTAATATAAGTAAAAGATCTATAAGTAGAAAATTATCTACCTTGAGAACTTTTTTTAAATATCTAAAGGAAAACAAAGTGATAGATAAAAACCCCATAATACTTTTGAATAACCCATCTTTTATAAATAAATTTCCAATTCTTTTGAAAAGAGATGAATTAGAAAAACTAAGATTGGTGATTGATATTACTAAAACTAATGGGATTAGAGATAGACTTATAATAGAACTTTTGTATTCTAGTGGAATTAGAGCAGGAGAACTTCTTTCATTAGGAGAAAATATAGTAGATTTGGAAGAACGAGAGATAAAAATAGTTGGAAGTAGTAGTCGGACTGTATTTTTTAGTCAGACAGCAGAGAAATATTTAAAAGATTATTTAGTTGCAAAAAAGGAAAAATATGGTGAAAAGTATAATCCTGATATTATTTTTGTAAATGGAAGTGGAACAAGATTAAGTGATAGATCACTTCGTAGAATAATTGACAGATATGCTAAAAAAGCAATGCTAGAAAAAGAGATAAGCCCCCATACATTTAGGCATACTTTTGGAATATACCTTTTGGAAAAAGGAATGAATGTTCATTTTTTACAGGAGCTTATGGGACATACTAGCCCAGAAAGTACAAGGGTATATGAGGAGCATATGATAGTAGTTCGAAGGGGAGTTAATAATTAGTATTTATGAATTCAAATAATGAATATGAAAACTCAATTTTAATTAAGAAAAAGAAGATTCTAAGGGTTCCGCCCTTAACTGGGTTCATTTCGATTCACGAGTATCAAAATTAGATATAAGTAAATCTAATTTTAAATGTGATTAACACAAGAAACAGAACCAAAGAAAGTCAAGAAGGTTTATAATTGTCTTAATGAGTAATTCACAATCGTCATTGTAGAAACATTACTGCCGAAGTGTAACGACTATAAACTTCGAAATTTAAAGTCAAAAGAAAATCTTTATGAACCTCTTTCTCTCTTTGCTTAGTAATGAAAAGGTTAAAATAAAAAAATATTTTGGAAGGAGGTATAGAATTGAAATTTAGAGCAACTACGATATTAGCGGTAAAAAATGGAGATAAAGTAGCCATTGCTGGAGACGGACAGGTGACTTTCGGAGATACCGTATTTAAGAATAAAGCTAAAAAAATAAGAAAGTTTTATAATGGTTCTATATTAGCAGGATTTGCAGGAGCAGCAGCAGATGCCTTTGCATTATTTGATAAATTTGAAAATAAACTAGATGAATATGGTGGGAACCTAAAAAAAGCCTCGGTAGAATTAGCTAAAGAATGGAGATCAGATAAGGCTTTACGTGAGCTAGATGCCATGTTAATAGTAGCAGATAAAAATAATTTATTAGTTTTATCAGGGACAGGAGATGTTTTGGAAACAGATGATGACATTGCAGCTATTGGTTCTGGAGGAATATATGCATATTCAGCAGCAAAAGCATTGAAAAGGCATACAGAATTAGAGCCTCATGAAATAGTCTGTGAAAGTCTCCAAATAGCAGGAGAAATATGTATCTATACTAATACAAATATAAGTATGGAAAAATTATATTAATTAATGTAGTTAGTGTCATTTAGCATAATCTATAATTCTTTTGATTAGTGTAAATTAGTGGCAAAGAAAAATAAGGGAGTGAGAAAGTGAGTTTTATAGTAGCAGTAGATGGGCCGGCAGGTTCTGGAAAGAGTACAATATCAAAGATGGTAGCAGAAAAATATAGATTAACTTATTTAGATACAGGAGCTATGTATAGGATGATAGCTTTTACATCTATAAGAGATGGAGTAGATCTAGATAATATAGAAGAGGTAGTAAATTTATTAAATAAAGTAAAAATTGATATGAAAAATGGAATGTTTTATGTAGACGGGGTAGATGTAAGTTTAGACATAAGAACTCCAGAAGTCACTGCCATAGTATCTAAAGTGGCCGCTATAAGGGAAGTAAGGGTAAAATTAGTAGATCTTCAAAGGGAAATATCAAAAGGGAAAGATGTTATCTTAGATGGAAGAGATATTGGAACTGTAGTATTTATAAATGCAGATCTTAAAATATTTTTAGTGGCATCTCCAGAGGAAAGAGCCAAGAGAAGAGTGCTAGATTTTAAAAATAAAGGAATTAATGAAAAATTTGAAGATGTTTTAAGTGAGATCATCAGACGGGATGAATTTGATTCTAATAGAAAAGAAAGTCCATTAAAAAAAGCGGAAGATGCTATAGAGATAGACACAAGTTTTATGAATATAGAAGAAGTAGTAGGAGCTATATCAGAGATGGTAGGAGAGAGGAAATAATTGAAAATTAAAAGAAAAAAGTAAACCAATTGGACACGGAGATACACAGAGGAAAAAAAGAGAGTTGCCCAGAGAAACCTCAGTGGATATCAGAGAATTTTCTGTGTGTATCGAAGATACCCGCGTGCTATGGTTTAAAGTCAGAATTTAGTCGAGCTCAAATAAAAGGTTTTATAAATGTAATTAGATGGTAAGGAGGGGAGTAGGATACGTAAAAAAATTATATATGGAATAGGAGTAATATCTATTCTGATAATAGCTCTTATATTTAAATGGCATAGTGGTAATAAATATGAAAAACAGATAAAATTACAAGAAAATATGGCTATAGAAAAAATAATAAAGACTGTAAATGATTATTCAATCATAAGTGGTAAACCTGCTGAGAGAGATGGGATCAAATATACATTTGACCTAAAAAAAGGAGTAAATTTAGATTTAGCAAATGAGAATTTACAGATAAAAGAAATATTAAAAAATGAACAAAAAGAAATCGTCTATAGTGACTCTAAGGGGATTAAAAAATTGATTTTAGAAATAAATTATTTTACTCCTCCTAAACTAGCTATATTAATAGATGATGTAGGGATGAATACAAAGAATACAACTTATTTTAAGAAAATAGATAGGAATTTGAGTTTTGCCACTATACCATATTTGCCTAAGACTAACCAAGCAACTAAGATATTAAAAGATGCGGGATTTGAAGTTATATTGCATATGCCTATGGAAGGATCTAATGAAATTTTGAATAGAAGAACCAAAGGGCTAATAAAGTCGTCTATGACAGAAAAAGAAATTTATGATAAATTTGATAAAGCAATAGAAAATTTAGGAGTAGTGAGGGGTTTTAATAATCATATGGGGTCTAGATTTACTAATAATTTAGAAAAAATGAAAGTACTTCTTTCTTATGCAAAGAAAAAAGATATGTTTTTTATAGACTCTAATACTAATAGTAAAAAAGAGGGATATAAGATAGCAAAAGAATTAGACATTCCTACATATTATACATCTTATTTCATAGATAATACTCATAAAAAAGAAGATATCATGGAAGCTATAAAGGTGTCTGTAAGATTAGCTAAAGAAAGAAAAAAAGTTTTGGTGATCGGTCATTATAGAAAAGAAACGGCAGCAGCTATATATGAGATGTTGGATTATATAGAAGACGAAGGCGTAGAATTAGTGCCGATTAGTGAAGTATTGGAATAGAAAAAGTAACAAAAGTGTAATTGGAGGAGAAATGAAAAAGAGAGAGAGTAGCTTAAAAGGGTATACTATGGTGTTTGCTTCTACAATGTTTTTTTACATAATGACTTTATTTGTAAAGTTGATAACAAAGGATGGTAGGATACCCAGTACAGAGGTAACATTTTTTAGATTTTTAATTGGGTTTATAATAGTAAATATAGGTTTTATGAAAACAGGATATAAAATTAAGATGGTAAATAAAGTAGCAGTATTGGCTAGAGGTTTTTTTACGGCATTGGCAATATTATTTTTTTTTGTGGTGATAGAATATTCCACTACAACCAAGGCAAATATATATAATTTGACCTATCCTATATTTGTGACAATATTTGGGCCCCTTTTATTAAAAGATGAAAGATGGACATTAAAAAATATTATAGGGGTAGCTATAGCTTTTCTCGGTATATTTTTAATATCTGGAATGGCTTTAGGAGTGGTAAGCTGGGTAGATGGATTGGGATTATTTATGGGGTTTATAGCAGCGATAGGTATAATTGCCCTAAAAAAAGCCAGGATAACTGATAATTCTAATACAATATTATTCTACCTTATGAGTATAGGAGTGGTTATGACCTTGATTCCTTTTGGATATCAATTTAAGATGCCAACACATAGAGAATGGTTACTTTTATTGGGAATGGGTGTGTTTTCTTATCTAGGACAATATACTGTAACCAATGGATTTAAGTATGTGAAGGCTCTAGAGGGTAGTTTGATATCTTCTAGTAGAATATTTATAGCAAGTATATGTGGAATTTTATTTTTAGGAGAACCATTTAGTATTGCTATAGTATTGGGAGGAAGTTTAATATTTATAGGGATAGTATTGGTTAGTATAAAGGGGAATTATAAAAAAAAGTTTAAAATAGAGAAATTATAAAAAAAGAAAAAAACTAGTCACGAATTACACTAATGAACACAAAGAAAAAAGAAAAAAGAAAAACAATTGGGCACAGAGATGCACAGAGGAAAAAAGAAGAGTTGCTCAGAGAAAGCTCAGTGAATCTCTAGTTTATATTCTCGGTGAACCTCTGTGTTACAAATTTTTTAGTGTATTCTCTAATTATTTATTCGTGAGCTTAGTGTAAAGGTTTGGTTTAAAAAATCTGAGTAAGTCTGCGTAATCTGCGACAAAAAGAATTTGAAATTGATTCATGGAGGGGTAATTCATGAATTACCCGTACGATAAAGTCTGTATAGATTGGTGGGGAAAAAAGGTTTGAAATTATAAATTTCGCCATAGGCGATAGGGGATGAGAAAAATTTTATATAATTTGATACGAACAATATTATATATTCCTTTAGGAATAGGAATGATATTTTCTAATAAATTAAGAAAATTTGTAAAAAAAAGA
>NZ_JBATVM010000271.1:0-4070 GCF_049671765.1 Psychrilyobacter sp. | reverse complement strand
AGTATCTTAGAAAATTCAAGATATTTTGTAATTGAATTCATAAAAGGGTGGTCCATTATTTCTATAGATAACATCACTTGAGCTTGTTCAGCCCACTTCAACGATTGTTTCATTCCATCTATATAAAGTTCTCTTGTTTTTTCATTTCCAGTTTCATAATAAACATCATAGCCTGCCATTTGAATATTTCTTATACCAAGATCAGCAGCCAGTTCTATTGCTTTTTTCATTAATTCCAATGATTTTTTTCTAGTTTCTTTATTTTCACTTCCTAAAGGAAATCTTCTATGTCCGCTAAAACACATTGAAGGTACTCTGATTCCGGTCTCGAGTACTGCTCTAGTAAACTCGATTCTTTCTTCAATAGTCCATTCTAATCTTGCTAGTCTTTCATCTGTTTCATCTACTGAAATCTCTACAAATTTATAACCTGCATCTTTAGCCATTTCCAATCTTTTTCTCCATGATATATTTTTAGGAAGAGCTTTTTCGTATATCCCCAATTCAAGATCTGTTAACTTATACATATTTACCCCCAGATTCTAGCTATTTCTTCCTTCCACGCTCTAGCTTCTACTCCAGGATCAACAGCATCTCTTAGTGATCTTCCTGCTATAAAACAATGAACAGCTACACCTTTAAATAATTTTAAAATATCTTTGTCTAATCCTCCAGTTACTGAAACTTTAAATCCCATCTCAATTAACTTCGTTACTTTATCAAGATCTTTAGCTCCCCAAGTTTCTCCTGCAAGAAGTGCATCTCTACTTTGATGATAAACTACTTGAGTTAGTCCTGCATCTTTCCAATTTTGAGCATGTTCATATGTCCAGTCACCATATAATTCTACCTGTAGGTCATCTACTTCTTTAAGAGCTGCCTTCATTGTAGGAATAGTTGCAGAACAAATTACCGTCATCCAGTTTGCTCCAGCTTCATAACAATTTTTGGCTACTGTGCCTCCAGCATCTGCACATTTAGTATCTGCTAATATAGTTTTATCTGGGAAAAGAGCTCTAAGGCATCTAACTGCTCCCATTCCTTCTTGAAGACAGAGTATTGTCCCTGCTTCTATTACATCTACGTCATCTCCTAATGCTAAAGCTGATTTTAAAGCATCAGGTAAATTATTGTTGTCTAAAGCTACTTGTAGTAAAGGCATATTCATTTATATCATCTCCTGTATCGTTATATTAATAAAAAATTCTAACTCGTTAACACTTTGCTAACACACTGGGTAAAAAAAATTACCCTACTATTTCTAAAACTTCTTCTATCGTTTTAGCTGCAATTAACTTATCCATATTTTCTTCATCATCTAAAAGATCTACAATTTGAGGTATTGCTATCGCTGCATGAGCATCAGAGCTTGTTGCAGCCAGTGTAAATAATATTTGAGCGTATTCATGATCTTCAATCCCAAATTTAACTGGATTTTTTAAGATTGTTATTCCAAAACAATCTTTTATAACACCAGATTCAGGTCTTGAATGAGGCATTGCTATTCCAGGAATCAACATATAATAAGGTCCTAATTCTTTAGTACTTTTTAATATTTCATCATAGTATCTAGGTTCTATTGCTCCAGATTTAACCAATACATCCGTTCCTAATTTAACTGCTTCTTCCCATGTTTTTGCTTCTTGATTTATTAAAATAGAATTATTTTCTATAAGCGAATCTCTTAAAGTCATTTTCTCCTCCACAGTTATATTTTATTTTAAAGCTTCCAATAATCTAGCTTCCATTTCTTTAGCATCCATTATATTTTTTAAAGCTACTAAAGTTGTTGAAGGTCTTGATTTTAATTGACTAATAAGATGAGTTGAAGCAATTACTATATCATAATTATTTACTATCGATTTAGCTTGCCCTACACTACAGTTTTCTGCTTGGCACTCTATTTTATGTGAATCTAATATTTTTTTTGCTTTTATTTTCATCATTGTACTTGTTCCCATTCCATTTCCACACACTGCTAATAATTTAATCATTATTATTTCCCCCATTTATTAAATTTATAATTATCTAGAGCTAGCCTTTTTAATATTTAAAAGGCTAGCTCTAATTTTATTTTTTTTAAATTCTTTAAGCGTATTCGGCTTCTATTTCCTCATCTGACATAGGTTCATTATCAAAATAGTGTTCTGGAGATTTTGCCTTCTTAAATTGAATTAGTGGAATTGCTAACATACCTACTATTGCAATTATATATCCAACCATACCTAAGTTATTCATAAGGAATCCTTGTGCTAACCACACTGAACTTTGGTCAATATTTCCATGCCATCCTCCAAAACCTTGTAACTTGAATAGTGCTACAGCTACCGCTCCTCCAAGTACTTGAAGTATTCCCGATATGAAAGGTACTATTGCTGCTGCTTTCGCTCCACCTCTTTTTTCTGCAAATATAGCTAAAGTTGCATTATCAAAGAATACTGGTACAAATCCTGTTATAATTAATATAGGAGATTTAAATACAAGTAATCCTGCAATTGCTAGAAATTGACCTAATGCTCCAAATATAAATCCAAATAATACTGCATTTGGAGAACCAAATCCATAAACTGCTGCACAGTCTACTGCTGGTAATACTCCAGGAAGTATTTTATTAGATATACCTTGGAATGATTCAGTTAACTCCCCAACGAACATTCTTACACCTGTCATTAATATTGCTAAATATACTGCAAACGATAGCGACTTTGAAATTATATAAGTTGGAAACGCTAATTTCGAAGAAAATTTAGGATCTAATTCTCTCATATATTCAGGTCCTAGTATAAGCATTATTACCCCGAAAAAGACTAACATAAGTGTCCCTGTCGCAACTATATTGTCATGAAATATCGATAACCAATCAGGTAATTTTAAATCATCTAATTTCTTTTTAGGATCCCCTAATTTCCCTGCAACTTTATCTGTAGCCCATATTGCAAACATTTGTTGATGCCCTATTACGAATCCTGCATTTTCTGTAACTCTTTGAGTCGGTCTTACTATTAAATTTGTTGCGACAGCCCAATAAACTCCCACAAATACTCCTACCATAACTGCACCAGTTAAGTTTCTATATTGTGGAAAAGCCATAAATACTATCCAAGTAGCAGTGGTAGCTTGTTGTACCATTATATGTCCTGTTATAAAAAGTGTTCTACATTTAGTTATCTTTCTAGCCATAACTAATAATATATTTAAAGTAAAACCTATCAGTAATGCAATCATAGTCCAAGAAGTAGATAACCCTATACTCTCTAGTGCTTTGTTTACAGCATTTAATCCAAAATACGGATCTATTACTGCTGCATTAAGTCCAAATCTACCATCCAACCCTGCTAATATTGGTCTGAATGTTACTACTAATCCACCGGCCCCTACACCTAGAATCATGTACCCTACTGTAGCTTTTATGAAACCAGAAAAAGCTTCATGTATTGGTCTGCTCAACAACATGTAACCTACGAATACTAAAATACCAATAAAAAATTCTGGTTTAGTCAGAATATTATTTACAAACCCTTCTAATATAACACTTATAAAATCCATTATCTTCCCCCTTTTAATAAAACAAAATAAAATTATATAATTTTCTATTTAACCACTATAATAGTGATTTAAATGGTAAGTCTGGTTCTATTGCAAATGCATCATGGAATCCTCTATCATACATATATTCAATTCTATCTTTATCTAATGGCCAAGTAAATTTTCCTCCTACTTGCCAAATAAATGGTTTAAATTGATATTGTAATCTATTTTTTCTCATTTCCCATAAAGTCAATATTTCTTTAGGATCTGCCATAAAATTAGTCCATATATCATGATGAAAAGGTATAATTACTTTTGTATTTAGAGATTCTGCCATTCTTAGCATATCTGAGGCATTAATCTTATCTGTCATCCCTCTAGGGTTTTCTCCAAATGATCCAAGTGCTACATCTATTTTATGATCATTACCATGTTTAGCAAAATAGTTTGAGTAATGAGAATCTCCACTATGATAAACACTTCCACCAGGTGTTTTTATTAAATAATTAACTGCTAACTTATCCATATCTCTTACTGGGCTA
>NZ_JBATVM010000270.1:0-20682 GCF_049671765.1 Psychrilyobacter sp. | reverse complement strand
CTTAAGGGGGTTAGAAATAGCCTTAAAGGTAGCGTGAGTGGCCTTATTTCACTCTGAAATTACTGTGTGTTTATTTTTTGTATTGAATCATAAAAAACACCTCTTATAGGAGGTTTAATACATAGAGGGGGAAAGTTAAGGGTACTATTTTTTTATTTATATGACATATTGTAAGAGAATTAACTTCTAATAAAAAAAGCAATTAATCGTAATAGGATTAATTGCTTTTTTTATTATTACCTCTTGACATTTTTGTACAAAAATCGTATTATAAATACATAAATTAACTCGTATATGCCCCTAATAAGGAGGAGCGTTTCTACAGGTCACCGTAAATGACCTACTATGAGTGAAAAAATTATGTATATGGTGAATTCTACTAAGTAATTAGAGGAGTTCTTTAGCCTAAATGCCTATTTTCTCACTTATTGGGAGGAGTAGGCATTTTTTGTTTACTCGAGCCTTGATTAGAGTTATCAAAAAGACTTTGGGAGGAATAAAATGAAAAATAGATCACCATATGATTTGGATGGAGTACCAGTACTTAAGGAAGCTATACCGTTAGGAATGCAACATATATTAGCAATGTTTGTAAGTAATTTAGCACCAATATTAATCGTTGGAGGAGTTATAGGAATTCCAAGTGAAAAATTAACATTTTTAATTCAATGTACTATGTTTGTATCTGGAGTAAATACATTGATTCAGGCATATAGGATTGGACCTATTGGAGCAAGATTACCAGTTGTTGTTGGAACAAGTTTTGCATTTGTACCTGTAGCTATCTCAATTGGATTAAAATATGGATTTGAGGGTGTATTAGGAGCAGCATTGATCGGTGGATTATTTGAAGCATTTATCGGATTATTTATGAGAAAAGTTAGAAAGTTTTTCCCACCAATTGTAACAGGTGTAGTAGTTTTATCTATTGGGTTATCATTATTACCAGTTGGAATCAAAAACTTAGCTGGTGGATTTGGAGCAAAAGATTTTGGTTCATTATCAAACTTACTTTTAGGTGGATCAGTACTAGTAGTTGTTATTATCTTCAATCAATTTGCAAAAGGAATTTGGAGAACAGCAGCTATAGCAGTAGGAACAGCAGCAGGAATAGTAATAGCAGGGTTTATGGGGAAAATCGATTTTGGAGCTGTAAGTCAAGCTAGTTATTTCGTAGTACCTAAACCATTTACATATGGATTCGAATTTCATTTAGATGCTATATTAGCAATGATGCTAATGTATGTGGTATCAGCTGTGGAAACAGTAGGAGATATGTCAGGAGTAACAATGGGTGGAGCCAATAGAGAAGTAACAGACAAAGAATTATCTGGTGGAATCTTAGCCGATGGTTTTGGAGGAGTTATAGCAGCATCATTTAGTATCTTACCAACTACTTCATTCAGCCAAAATACAGGAATTGTAGCTATGACAGGAGTTATGAGTAGATTTGTTGTTGGAACTGGAGCAATGTTTTTAGTAGCAGGAGCATTCATGCCAAAGATCGGAGCATTGATATCTATCATACCTGCTAGTGTTATAGGTGGAAGTTTAGTTATGTTATTTGCAATGATCGCTATTAGTGGAATAAACTTGATCACAAAAGAAAAGTTAGTAGGTAGAAATGCAGTTATAGTCGCTGTAGCTTTAGGAGTAGGATTTGGAATGGGAAGTGTTCCAGAAGCATTAGCTTCTTTACCAGAATCACTTAAATTAATATTTGGAGGATCTGGAATAGTTGTATCAGCTGGAATAGCAGTTATATTAAATGTAATCCTTCCTAAAGAAATAGTAAAGGAAGAAGAAAAGAGAAAAACAGTAAAATTAAAAAGAGCATAGATGTTTTGAAATAGTAAAACAGCTGAAATTACTTTTCAGCTGTTTTTTTTATAAAAAATAAGGTATCATTAAAAGGGGAAAAAATATTAAAGAAAATAAGAAAAACTGAAGGAGGAGAATATGTTTACAATAAAACAGCATTTAATGGCTAAGTCCGTAGAAGAAGGGTATGAAACTTTAGTTAAGAATAGAAATAACATAATTTTAGGAGGATCAGCCTTTTTGAAGTTAGGAAATAAAAATATTAATATAGGAATAGATCTATCTAATTTAGAGTTAGATTATATTAGAGAAGATGAAAATAATATAGAGATAGGCCCTATGACAACTTTTAGGAGTATAGAAACTAATGAAATATTAAAAGATGATTTTGATGGAATAGTGGCTAGATCAGTAGAAGAGATTGTGGGTATTCAATTAAGATCTGTTATAACCGCTGGAGCTACAGTAGCTTCTAAATATGGATTTTCAGATTTTATAACAGCACTTCTATGTCTAGATACTCATATAGAATTATTTAAAGGTGGAGTTGTATCTTTAGAATCGTATTTAGCTGAGGAAAAAGTACCCAAAGATATTTTGGTTAAAATTATAATAAAAAAAGATGGGAAAAGTGCAACTTTTAAAACAATGAGAAATTCAAAGAGTGACTATGCTATTTTGAATTGTGCTGTTTCTAATTTAGATGACGAATATAGAGTAGTTGTAGGAGCAAGGCCTGGAAGAGCAGTAGTTGCTAGAATTGAAAATGAGCAATTTAAAATTGAAAATTTAGAAGAAATTATTAAAAAAATTGTGGATGAGATGAAATTTGGAACAAATATGAGAGCTAGTGGAGAATATAGAAAAATGATAGCAAAAGTTTTAATTAGAAGATCTATAGAAGAACTAAAAAATAAATAACTCTTTCCTTGTTGTCGTTTTCTCTAGAATTAGAGAAAACTATCGCTTTAATATCCTTTTTATGGTTTCTTTGACTTGAAAGAAACCATAAAAAGGAAGAGTTAAAATATAAAATCAGTGTGACTTGTATCAAAAAAAGGAGATGAAATTTAGTGGAAATTAAATTAAAAATAAATGGTATAAATAAAGAAATATCTATA
This sequence comes from Psychrilyobacter sp., assembly GCF_049671765.1. Classification (NCBI taxonomy): domain Bacteria; kingdom Fusobacteriati; phylum Fusobacteriota; class Fusobacteriia; order Fusobacteriales; family Fusobacteriaceae; genus Psychrilyobacter; species Psychrilyobacter sp. The sequence goes on along the minus strand of NZ_JBATVM010000270.1, from coordinate 17,740 downwards.
AAAGATGGTGAATATCTACAGTCAGCTTTGAAAAAACTGGGATATTTAAATGTAAGAAAAGGATGTGAAACAGGGTCTTGTGGTCTATGTACAGTATTATTAGATGGTAAACCAACTCTTTCTTGCTCAACATTAGCTATCAGAGGAATAGGGAAAGAAATTACTACCTTAGAAGGTGAAAGCATAGAAGTAGCAAAATTCGCCGAAGTTTTGACCAGTGAAGGAGCAGATCAATGTGGGTACTGTTCACCTGGATTTACCCTTACTGTAATAGCTATGAAGAGGGAGTTAGAGTCTCCTACAATAGATGAGATAAAGCATTATTTAACTGGAAACCTATGTAGATGTACTGGATATATGGGGCAGCTTAGAGCAGTTAAAAAATACATGGAGGTAAAATAATGGGATATGTGGGAAAGGGAATAAAAAAGATAGACGGGATGGGACTCATCAAGGGAGCATCATCATACACTGAAGATATCGCATTAGGACACAATTATCTGACTGTTAAGTTACTCCGTAGTCCCCATGCTTTTGCTAGAATAAAAAATATAGATACAAGTATAGCTTCTAAAATTGAAGGTATAGAATGTATATTAACTTATAAAGATGTGACAGATAAAAGATTTACCCTAGCAGGACAATCTTTTCCAGAACCATCTCCCCACGACAGAAGAATATTAGGGGAATATGTAAGATATGTAGGAGATGAAGTAGCAATAATTGCAGGAAAAGATGAAGAAACTGTATTAAAAGCTATGAAACTCATAAAGGTAGACTATGAAATATTAGAGCCTATATTAGATTTTGAAAAAGCCATAGATAATAAAACTATAATACATACTGAAGAACCATATACATGTTTCAACTTTGGTAATGAACACCAGAGAAATATAGCAGCTCAGAATCTTCTTGTAAGTGGTGATGTAGATAAAGAATTAGAAAATTCAGATATAGTTATAGAGCATACTTATCATACGCAAGCACAGATCCATGGAATGATGGAAAATTATATAGCAATTACTTATATGGATTTTCAAGATAGGATGAATATAATCAGTTCTACCCAAGTTCCATTTCATGTGAGAAGACATATATCTAATATATTAGATATACCAAGAAGTAAAGTGAAAATTATAAAACCTCGTATTGGAGGTGGATTTGGAGGAAAGCAGACTTGTTCAGTAGAGATCTTTCCTGCACTGATAACCAAAATAACTGGAAAACCGGCAAAGTTAGTATATAATAGAAAGGAAACTCATACTTGTACTACTACTAGGCATGAGATGAAATTAACTGTAAAATTAGGAGCTACTAAAGATGGAATTATAAATGCTGTAGATATTCACGGATTATCTAATACTGGAGCATATGGAGAGCATGCATGGACTGTATTTAGTGTTGTAGGGTTAAAAACACTCCCTATGTACAGAGCTAAAGCTCGTAGATTTTATGGAGAAGTGGTGTATACTAATATGACTACAGCAGGAGCCTTTAGAGGTTATGGTGTAACCCAAGGAACATTTGCATTGGAGTCTGCAATAAATGAATTGGCTAAAAAACTCGGTATGGATTCAAGTGTAATACGTGAGAAAAATTTAGTAAAGCAAGGAGAATTAAATCCTATTCTAAATGGTTTTGTTGGAGAAGATTCTATTGTATTAGATAGTAGTACTCTAGATGAGTGTGTTGCTAGAGGAAAAGAGTTGATTGGATGGGATAAAAAATATCCTATACAAAAAATATCTCCTACAAAAGCTCGTGGTATAGGAATGGCCGTTACTATGCAGGGATCAGGGATCCATGGAATAGATACAGCATCTGCTACACTAAAATTAAATGATGACGGATTTTATACACTATTAGTAGGAGTAAGTGATATGGGGCAAGGTTGTGACACCGCAGTGGCTCAAATGGCTGCGGAAATACTATGTGTTCCTGTATCTAAAATAATAGTAAATACTACAGATACAGATGTAAATCCATATGATCCTGGTGCATATGCTTCTAGTGGAACCTATGTTACAGGAAATGCAGTTATAAAAGCAGCTAACCTTATGGTTGAAAAAATAACAGAAGGGGCCTCTAAGATATTAGATATCCCAGTAGAAGATATAGAATTTAATGGCGAATCATTATTGTTAAAGGATGGACAAGAGATTTCGCTAGATGAGATTGCGTATAGATTGATATCATATGAAGGGCAGAATCAAATTATGACTACTGGTACTTGGGGTGGGCATACTTCTCCGCCACCATTTATAGCAGGATTTGCTGAAGTGGAAGTTGATTTAGAGACTGGTAAAGTAGAGATGATAGACTATGTAGCTGTAGTTGACTGTGGTACAGTGATCAATCCTAATCTAGCACGTATTCAAGTGGAAGGTGGAATAGCTCAAGGAATAGGATTAGCTTTATTTGAAGATGTAAAATATGATGCAAAAGGTAAAATGATGTCAAATACATTCATGCAATATAAGATACCATCTAGATGTGATGTAGGTGATATCAGAGTAGAATTTAAACCTAGTTTTGAGAAGACAGGCCCATTTGGTGCAAAATCAATAGGAGAGGTTGTTATTAATACTTCTGCTCCTGCAATTGCAGATGCAGTAGCAAATGCTACAGGAGTAAGGATAAGAACATTACCTATAACCCCAGAAAAAGTACTCATGGGAATAGTGAACACAAAGGAAAATTAGTCACAGAGTTACACTGAGGGAATGGAAAGATACACAGAGATTACACTCTGTGAAACTCATATTTTTCTCTGTGAATCTCTGTGTCAAGAGAGGTTATTTGTTATGAAAAATTTAAATTTTAAAAAGGGAGATGTAGTATCTATAGTAGGAGCTGGAGGAAAGACTACCCTCCTAAACTATTTGTCTAATAAGTATAGGGTAGACAACTCTGTCCTTATGACTACAACTACTAAGATCTTTACACCATTTAATTATGATTACTTATATCATGATATAAATTTTTTAGATACAGTATCTATCCCATTAAAAAAGAATCTTTATGTGGTAGCTCCTAAATATAAGGATAAACTATCTAGTCTTCCTATGAAAGATTTGGAATTATTAGTAAAACATTTTGACTATACTTTTATAGAAGCAGACGGATCTCATATGAAACCCCTAAAGGGATGGAATGAAACCGAACCTGTTATTTGTACTAATACTACAATAACTATAGGAGTAGTTGATGTTACCCATATAGGAAAACTAATAAACAAAGAATTTATCCATAGGATAGAGTTTTTTTGTAGATTAGTAGATAAAAAAGAAGGAGATATATTGACTATAGATGATTATGTTAAAATCATTCTAAAAAAAGATGGCCTTTTTAAAAATTCAAAGGGTAAAAAAATTATATATTTTAGTAAATTAGATCTCATAGAAAATTTAGAAATTGTAGAAAAAATAAAAAATAAATTATATGACAAACATTTTCATGGAGATATTTTAGAGATAGAATAGTAGGAGGAGTTAATGATTACAGGTATAGTACTAGCTTCTGGATACAGTTCACGTATGGGAGAAAATAAACTCCTGCTATTAAAAGATAATAACCCAATGATTGAACATCTTTTTATTCAATTATATAAAATAAAATTTCATGAAGTTATAGTGGTTACCCAGTATATTGAGATAGAGAAGATAGCTAGATCATATGGTTATACAGTAGTTACAAATCATAAGCCACAAAATGGAATAAGTGAAAGTATAAAGTTAGGAGTAGAAAATACAGATACAGATTCTAATTTTATGTTTTTTACTGGAGATCAACCATTTCTCACTAGTGAAGTTATAGAAAAAATAATAGAGAATTCTAATAGTCATCAGGTAGTAGTACCTAGAGTCTCAGGGAAAAATAAAAGTCCTGTTATATTTGGAAAAACATATAGGAAAGAACTCCTAAAATTAACTGGAGATATCGGTGGTAAAGAAATAATAAAAAATAACCTAGACAATATAAAATATGTGAATTTTTCTGATGAAAATGATTTTTTAGATATAGATACATGGGAAGAATACGAAAAAATAAGGTAGGAGTTTCTATCTTATTTTTTTTATTCTTATTTTTTATTATTATAGTTATCTTATAATTGTAATTTATACAATTATGTGGTAAAACATAAGTATACTATATCTAGTAAAAAAAATAGATATATACACAATAGGAGGTATTTTAAATGATAAAAATATATGGAAAAGAAAATTGTAAACAATGTGAAGAATTAAAGTCTAAACTGGTTAATAGTGGAACAGAGTTTAAATATATAGAGGATATAAAAGAACTAAGAATTGTAGCAAGTAAGGCAAAGATAATGTCAGCACCAATAATTGAATATAATAATAAATTTTATACAATGGATAATTTTTTAAAAGAGGTTAAATAATATGAACAGGATGATTATCAATAGAGATGGGATAAAAGAACCTATAGATATAGATAAAATCAGAGAAAAACTAATTAGAGCCTGTGATGGATTAGATATTAATATGGTGGAATTAGAAAGTTATATAGACACTATCTATCAGGAAGATATTACAACTAAAAGAATACAGGAATCGTTAATTAATTTAACTGTATCTATGACAAACTTTGAATCTAGTCATTGGGCAAATGTCGGAGGTAGACTTCTAATGATGGAGATCGAAAGAGAAGTATACCATGGCAGAGGTTATTCATATGAGAATTTTTATAAAACAATAACAGAGCTATGCAAAAATAATATCTATGACAATAGATTATTAGATTATACAGAAAAAGAAATTAAAGAGTTAGGAAAATATATAGTTCCAGACAGGGATATGAACTATGACTATGCTGGAGCTAATATGTTTATAAATAGATATCTATTAAAATATAATGGAGAAGTTTGGGAATTACCTCAAGAAGTTTTCATGGCTATATCTATGATGCTATCTCTAAATGAGAAAAAAGATAGAATAGACAGAGTTAAAAAGTTTTATGATGTGTTATCCCTAAAAAAAATATCTTTAGCAACACCTATTTTAGCCAACCTAAGAATTCCTAATGGAAATCTTGCTTCGTGTTTTATCAGTGCCATAGATGATAATATAGAATCTATTTTCTATAATGTAGACTCTATAGCAAAGATAAGTAAAAATGGCGGAGGAGTAGGAGTAAATCTATCTAGAATTCGTGGGAAAGGATCAGTCGTTAATGGATATTTAAATGCCAGCGGTGGAGTAATACCATGGATAAAAATAATAAATGATACTGCAGTAGCTGTTAACCAACAGGGAAGAAGAGCAGGAGCAGTAACTGTAGCTCTTGATACTTGGCATATAGATATGGAACAATTTTTAGAACTCCAAAGTGAAAATGGTGATCAAAGAGGTAAATCATATGATGTATACCCCCAAGTAGTAGTTTCGGATCTATTTATGAAAAGGGTAGAAGAAAACAAAAGTTGGACTCTCTTTGATCCATATGAAGTAAGGAAAAAATATGATGTTGAACTCTGTGAACTCTATGGAGAAAAATTTGAAGATATATACAAAAGTCTTGAAAACGATGAGAGTTTGCAAATAACAAAAAAAATAAGTGCTAGGGAGCTCCTAAAAGAGATTATGAAGACGCAAATTGAAACAGGGATGCCGTATATCTTTTTTAAAGATACAGCCAATAGAATGAATCATAATTCCCACAAAGGAATGATAGGTAATGGAAACCTTTGTATGGAAAGTTTTTCAAATTTCTCTCCTACGAAAAAATTTAGCGAGACAAGGGAAGAAAATATTGGGATCTCTAAAAATACATTAGGAGAAGTTCATACTTGTAACCTTTTATCTCTAAATCTAGCAGAGATAGAAGATGAAGAGTTAGAGGAAATGAGTATCTTAGCTGTAAGACTGCTAGATAATACCATAGAACTTACAAAATCTCCTCTGAGAGAATCTGATAGACATAACGAGCTATATAGAACTGTTGGTGTAGGAGCTATGGGCCTATCTGATTATTTAGCATATAGATACCTTATGTATGAAGAGTCCGCAGAAGAGGTCGATAAATTATTTGAAAAAATTGCTCTTTATACTCTCAAAGGGAGTGCTATTTTAGCCAAAGAAAGAGGACAGTATAAGATGTTCCCTGGATCTAACTGGGATAAAGGAAACTTTTTTGGAAAAGAAAGACAACACTATATAGATAATTCAGATATAGGTGAAGAATGGAAAGAGGTATTTGATATGGTAGCTTCTCATGGGATTAGAAATGGTGAACTAACAGCAGTAGCTCCTAATACATCTACATCACTCCTAATGGGTGCTACAGCTTCTGTTAATCCAGTATTTTCTAGATTTTTTATTGAGAAAAATCAAAAAGGAGCAGTTCCTCGTGTGGTAAAACATTTAAATGATCGATCTTGGTTTTATAGTGAAGCAAAAAAAATAGATCCCAAAGAATATGTTCATGTAATGAGTAAAATTTCTAGATGGATAACTCAAGGTGTATCTATGGAACTATTATTTGACCTAAATACTGATATAAGGGCAAAAGATATATATGACACTATAATGACAGCATGGAAGACTCAGTGTAAATCGATATACTATACTAGAACTATTCAAAAGAATAGCAATATAATGAGGGAAAAAGAGGAGTGTGAAAGTTGCAGTGGATAGAAAAAAAATATTTAACCCCCAAGGGGTAGATAGTTTGGATCAGAGAAAAATGATAGGTGGAGATACTACAAATATATTTAATTTAAACAATGTTAAATATCAGTGGGCTAATAATCTATACAGAACTATGATGGGTAATTTTTGGATACCAGAAAAAACAGATCTAACTCAAGATAAAAATGATTATGTTAGTTTAGTTGATGAGGAAAAGGATGCATATGATGGAATACTTTCTTTTTTAGTATTTCTTGATAGTATCCAAACTAATAATGTGCCAAATATTTCAAACTATATAACAGCACCAGAGGTAAATTTGATATTAGCTATCCAGACATATCAAGAAGCTATCCATTCTCAATCCTATCAATATATAATAGAAAGTATCCTTCCTAAGGAAAAGAGAAACCTTATATATGATAAATGGAGAGATGATGAGGTACTCTTTGAAAGAAATCAATATATAGCAAAGGTATATCAAGATTTTATAGATGTTCCTAGCAATAAAAATTTTGCTAAAGTCTTAGTAGCGAATTATCTATTAGAATCACTTTACTTTTACAATGGATTTAATTTCTTTTATTTATTAGCTAGTAGAAATAAGATGATGGGAACCTCTGATATTATTAAATTAATCAATAGAGACGAATTATCCCATGTGGTTTTATTTCAAAATATGATAAATGAAATTAAACAAGAAAACATAAATTATTTTAGTGAAGAAGAAATATATGATATGTTTGAAGTAGCTGTACAGCAAGAAATAAAATGGAGTAAACATATCATAGGGAAGAAAATATTAGGAGTTACTGAAAAAACTATTGAAGACTATACTAAGTGGCTAGCTAATGAAAGGCTTAGGAGTCTTGGACTGAGTAAACTTTATTCAGGATACGATAAAAATCCTTATAAACATCTGGAAAAATTAGCAGATACTGAAGGAGAAGGAAATGTAAAAGCTAATTTTTTTGAAGGAAATGTAACTTCGTACAATATGAGCTCTTCCATAGATGGGTGGGACGAGCTTTAAAATTAAAACACTTTAATTTGTGGCGCTAAAATTAAAGTATTTTATATTTTCGTTTACATTTAAAATTTAATTCTTTTTTTCACAAATACGTAAAAAAAAGTACGATATAACCGGAAATCGAACTTTTTATTCAATATATATATATAATTCAATCAGTGTAGTTTAAAATTGTTTGGAAAAATAAAAAACGTTTGTAATTTAGAGTACTATGGTTTAAAATAAGGAAAAATGTATGAAACATAATTTAATGGTTTGTTAACTCAAGATTAATAATCGTGAAAAAAGTTAAATTATAATGAATAAAAATATTGACTTTTATTATCCCAAATGTTATACTTTTTCACATAGTAAGACTATTTTTAAACTGGGAGGAATAAAATGAGTAATTATTTAAATAGTTTCAAAGGAGATCTTTGGAAAGAGGAAATCAACGTAAGAGATTTTATACAAAATAACTACACACCATATGAAGGTGGAGATGAATTTTTAGTAGGGGCTACTGATAACTCTAAAAAATTATGGGATAAATTAACAGAAATGTTTAAAGTAGAAATAGAAAAAGGTGTTTATGACGCAGAAACTAAAATGCCTTCAGCCGTAGATGCATACGGAGCAGGGTATATAGAAAAAGATTTAGAAAGTATTGTAGGATTACAAACTGATGCACCATTAAAAAGAGCAATGTTCCCTAAAGGTGGATTAAGAACTGTTCAAAATGCATTAGAATCTTATGGATATGAAATGGATCCAGTAACTGTAGAATTCTTTAAAAATAATAGAGTAACTCATAACGATGGAGTATTTTCAGCATATACTGATGATATCAGAGCTGCTAGAAGATCTGGAATCATCACTGGTTTACCAGATGCATATGGAAGAGGAAGAATCATAGGAGACTATAGAAGAGTCGCTCTTTATGGTGTAGACAGATTAATAGCTGATAAAGTTGCTCAAAAGAAAACTTTAGATACAGCTGAAATGACTGAAGATATCATCAGAAGCAGAGAAGAAGTTTCACAACAGATTGCATCTTTAAAAGCTTTGATCAATATGTGTAATGCATACGGATTTGATGTGTCTAAGCCCGCTATAAACGCAAAAGAAGCTATTCAGTGGACATATTTTGCTTACCTTGCGGCTACCAAGCATCAAGACGGAGCTGCTATGTCATTAGGTAGAGTATCTACTTTCTTAGACATCTATATTGAAAAAGATGTCGCTGAAGGAACACTTACTGAAGAAGAAGCTCAAGAATATATGGACCAATTCATCATGAAATTAAGAATAGTAAGATTCTTAAGACCACCAGCATACAATGAGTTATTCTCAGGAGATCCTACATGGGTTACAGAATCAATTGGTGGAATGGGTGTAGACGGAAGAACTTTAGTAACTAGAACTTCATTCAGAACATTAAATACTCTATATAACTTAGGTCCAGCACCTGAGCCAAACTTAACAGTTTTATGGTCAACTAGTTTACCTGAAAACTTTAAGCAATTTGCTGCAAAAGTATCTATGGATACTTCATCATTACAATATGAAAATGATGATCTTATGAGAAACCAATTTGGTGACGACTATGGAATCGCTTGTTGTGTATCTCCTATGAAAATAGGTAAAGGAATGCAATTCTTTGGTGCCAGAGTAAACTTACCTAAAGCATTATTATATGCTATCAATGGTGGAAAAGACGAGAAGAATGGAGTACAAGTAGGTCCTCAATTCGCTCCTATCACATCTGAATACTTAGATTTCGACGAAGTTATGGAAAAGTTTGATCAAAGTATGGATTGGTTATCTAAAGTATATGGAAAAGCATTAAACATAATTCATTACATGCATGACAAATATGCTTATGAAGCATTCCAAATGTCATTACATGATTTAGAAATAGATAGAACACAAGCTCATGGAATAGCAGGAATCTCAATTGTTGCTGACTCATTAGCAGCTATCAAAAATGCTAAAGTAAAAGTTATCAGAAACGAAGATGGATTAGCAGTTGATTATGAAATCGAAGGAGATTACACTCCATTCGGAAATAACGACGATGAAACTGATGCATTCGCAGTAATGATCACTAAAAACTTCATGAACAAGATCAGAACTCACCACATGTATAGAGGAGCTAGACCTACTCAATCTCTATTAACTATCACTTCAAACGTAGTATACGGAAAGAAGACTGGTAATACACCAGACGGTAGAAGAGCTGGAGAACCATTTGGTCCAGGAGCTAACCCTATGCATGGTAGAGACAGAAGAGGAGCAATTGCTTCTATGGCATCAGTTGCAAAATTACCATTTGAACATGCAAATGATGGTATCTCTTATACATTTGCTATAACTCCAGGAGCATTAGGAAAAGAAGATTCTATTAGAAGAAACAACCTAATCTCATTAATGGATGGATATTTCTCTCCAACTGGTGGACAACATTTAAACGTTAACGTATTCGATAGATCATTATTAGAAGACGCAATGGAAAGACCTGAGTTATATCCTCAATTAACTATCAGAGTATCTGGATATGCAGTTAACTTTGTTAGATTAACTAAGGAACAACAATTAGATGTTATAAGAAGAACTATTAACTCAACTATGTAATAAAAAGTTATAGTTTACAAAGTGGTAGTTAATTAATTTTAACTGCCACTTTTATGTTATAATACACTTATTATGTAATAGAATTATATAAAGTTAGGCCCTTAGAAAATAGCTAAAGTAAAGGAGATGAAATAGATGAAATTAACAGGAAAACTACACTCATTTGAAAGTTGTGGTACCGTAGACGGTCCTGGTATCAGGTTTATTGTATTTACACAAGGGTGTCCTTTAAGATGTAAATATTGTCATAATCCTGATACATGGGATCTTAAAGATGCAAAATATGAAAGAGATATTGAGTTTACTATAAATGAAATTAAAAAGTACAAGCCATTTTTTAGAAATGGTGGAGGATTGACAGTTACAGGTGGGGAACCATTTGTACAAACAAATTATATAGAAGCTTTATTCAAAAGAGCTAAAGAAGAGGGAATCCATACAGCGGTAGATACTTCTGGCTATATTTTTAATGATAGAGTAAAGGAAGTTCTTGAATATGTTGATTTAGTATTATTAGATATCAAAAGTATAAATCCAGACACTTATAAAGAACTTACAGGGGTAGAATTAGAAAATACCCTTAAATTTGCTGAATATTTAGAGAACATAGATAAACCAGTATGGATAAGACATGTTGTTGTTCCTGGAATAACAGATAAGAAGGAAAATTTGGAAAAATTAGCAGACTATGTTTCTAAATTAAAAAATGTAGAAAAAATTGAATTACTGCCATTTCATCAACTTGGGACACATAAGTGGGAAGAGATGAATCTTACATATCCGTTAAAAGATGTGGAGGAACCTACAGCAGAAGAAATGAAAAGTGCTAGGCAAATATTTAGAAATAAAGGATTAAATGTAGGATAGAAAAAAGATCAAAATCTTCTATGATTTTGATCTTTTTTCTTATTATAATTTAATTGAATCTAAAAATTAAAGTCTTTAGAAGACGTTTTATACCATTCCACAAAATCATTAAATTTAAGAGGTTCGGTAAAATAATACCCTTGAGCATAGTTACACTTTAAATTGGATAAGATCTCAAAAGATTCTTTATTTTCTACACCCTCTGCTAGTGGGTGTACGTTCATGATATGTGCTAACTGTATAGAAGACTTTACAATATCTTGATTTTCTTGATTTGTAGCCATATCTCTTACGAATGTTTGGTCAATTTTTATTTTATCAAAAGGTAATTTTTTTATGTATAAAATAGAAGAATATCCAGTTCCAAAATCATCTAGAGAAAAACCTATACCATATTTTTTTATTTCATTCATAGCATTTGCAATAGTATCAAAATCTTCTATTAAATCTCTTTCTAATACTTCTATTTCTAAATTTTCTAGAAGATAACCTAGATTTTTAAATCTTTTAATAGCTCTTGAAAAATCAGGATTAGTTAAATATTTTAATGGAATATTAACTGATAAATTAATATCTATTCCCAAATGTTTTAATTCATTTAAAGCCTTTAAAGCTCTTTCTAAGACAAAAAAAGTGATTTCATTAATAAAATTTGTAGTTTCTATAAAAGGTATAAATTTATCTGGGCTTATTACTCCTTTTATGGGATGTAACCATCTAATAAGGACTTCTGCTCCTTCTATTTTTTTTTCTAATACATTCACTTTTGGATGAAAACAAAGGTAAAATTCTTTATTTTTTAAAGCTCTTGGTATCTCACTAAATAATTCGAAATTAACCATTTGTTGTTTTGAAATTTCAGGGATATACATATAAAAATCTAAAAGGTTTTTTCTTGCGAGTATTCTAGCCATTTCGGCTTCTTTTATGAGTTCTAAATTATCTTTATTATATTTTGCTACGCCTAGAGAAATCTCAGGAAAAAACTTAGTATCTTTTAAATCGATAGTATATCTTAAAACTTTAGATATTTTTTTAAATTCTTCTGTTTCGCTTTCGTTATTTTCATTTTTTAAAAGTATTGCAAATTCATTATCTGAAAAATGGAAAATTTCATCCCCACTATTATTATTTAAATTTTTATAGTCTTTAAGTTTATGAGCAAAGTTTTTTAATATATCTTCAGCTAAATTAGAACCTAAATTAGAAATAGCTTTAGAAAAATTTTCTATTTTTAATATAGCAAGAAAATATTCTGTATCTTTATCTAATTTAATATTTTCAAAATATTTTCTATTGCGCAATTGTGTAATAGGGTTATAAAATGCCAGAGTATTGATAGTTTTTATATGTTTTGTGAGTAACTTAAGTATTAATCCCATGAGAACTCCAATAATTACAAAGAATAAAATCCTAAGGGACCAATTTGAAAAACTCTGCATATTCATAATAGAACTTTCAATAGGCATATATGGTCCAAGGATTAGTCCTCCTAAAATTCCAAAAGACAGACCTCCTAGTGGGCCAAAAACTAGACTTCCCAAAAATATAGGAAAATACATGATATGAAGATATACATATTTAGTTCCACCAGTAGCAAAAACAAAACTACCTAATAAAAGTTCTAAAATTAAAATTAAAATAACTAAAATAAATTTCTTTAATCCTTTTGGATTTATCCAATCATTTATATAATTAGTTATAGAGACAATATTTTTCATTCTTCACCTCCTAAAATCAATATTTACTTTATACTGAAAATAATAAAGAAATCCTTTTTATATTTAAGTATATAAAAAGGATTTCTTCATATTTATTTTTAAGTTTTAAAAGATATTTTCTATAAACACTGAAGATATATCAAAACAGAAAATTTACTAATATAGTTTTTTAGACTTTAAATTTTTATAATTTTACTTTCATAAGGAGATAAAAAGATCTCTTTAAATAGTTTTTCTTCTGAAGAATGGTTGGTGATAATTAGATGTTCACCAAATTCACAGCTTCTTTTATAAACTTCTAAATCTTTAGGCGATTCTGTGATTTTAATCTGTTTTTCTTCTAAAATAGTAGATGCTATTATATTTAAAACAATATCATCTACTCCTCCACCAATATAGTATACATGACCACTACCGTAAGAGTTTTTTGTTATACACGCTTTTTCATTATAAAATTTATCATTATATTTAAATAATGTCTTAGCAGTAGTAGGAGTAATTAAATCTCTCCACACTTCACATGTTCCTCTATGATCTATATAATTATCAACTCCTACTATCTCAACTTCTTGACCTTGTTGGAGTGATTCGATCTCTTCTATAGAGATTCCACAAAGATCTTTCACTAAACATGGGAGAGTTTTTTCAAAATAAAGGTTATTATTTCTATCTTTTATTCCTGTTCTATATGAAAAAATTATTGTACCACCATTTTTGGCAAAATATTCAAGTCTTTTTGCTAAGGTTTCATCTATAATTTTAGTTACTGGTAAAACTATAACCTTATAATTATTAAAGTTCTTCTTGTAGGAAATAACATCAATATTAATATTTTTTTCATAAAAAGGTGTATAAAGTCTCATAAGTTCATTGGTGAAATCAAAATTTAAACTTTGATTTTGAGCTTTCCAACTCCATATATTATCAAAATCATAGATGATAGCAAGATCAGATTTTATAGAAGACATAAATAAAGTTTCATATTTTGAGATATCTTTGATGGCAGATTGAACTTCCTTATATTTTCTATTGATTTTATTATCTTGATCAAGTATACCAAAACAATATTGCTCTGCACCCTTTGTCATTCCACGATATCTAAACCACAGCATAGATTCACATCCATGAGCAAAAGCTTGATAAGCCCATATTTTTCCTTGATTAGGCCTAGGAAGATATCCTATGACATCGTGTCCTTGAGCTCCCATGAGCTGTTCTAATATCCAAAAATTCTTCTGTTGAAGACCTCTTATAAAATCTAATGTCATAGCTATTTGTCCTGGGGATACAGGTTCTTTTAACCCACCCCAAACAGGATAATTGTCATATGATACAAAATCTAAATTTTTTGTATTTTCTTCGTGATCATATAATTTAGTATAAAATCCACCAGATAAATTAGTGGTTACAGTCTGATGAGGTCCACTAAGGTTTTTAACTAGTTGAATTTGAAAATTTGCATATTGATTTAAAGAATCAGATTTGAATCTCATCCAATCTAATTTTAAGGTAGGATTATGAGTAGTGATAGTCTTTAAAGGTGCTGGGATTTCATCGAAGTAGTTATAAGTTTGTCCCCAAAATATTGTTCCATAAACTTCATTTAATTTATCAATAGTATGATATTTGTTTTGTAAGAATTCTTGAAATTTTAATTGGCATGTTTCACAATAACAATCATCAGAACCTTCGTGTCCAAATTCATTATCAACTTGCCAAGATATTATAGAGGGGTGAGCTCTATAATGTTCTAAAAGTTTAGTTACTATTTTATTGGAATATTCAAGGTAGACATCTGAATTATAACAATATTGTCTCCTCCCCCCAAAAACTCGAGCTTGTAAATTTTTATCTTTAGATAAAATACTAGGATGTTTTTTGGCCAACCAAGCAGGAAAAGTAGCTGTAGGAGTACCAAAAATTATTTTTAACCCTGCTTTTTCACATTTTTTTATAACCATATCAAAGAATGTAAAATCAAATTGGCCCTCTTTTTTTTCCATTAAATGCCAGGCAAACTCCCCAATTCTAACTATATTACATCCCATCTCAACTATTCTTTGGATATCACTATCAATCATATTTATATTCCAATGTTCTGGATAATAATCTACTCCAAAATACATCTATACCTCCCTTAAACTAAATATTTATAATTTATTAATAAGTATAGTTCTTTTTCTTTTATAATGCAACATAGGAAAGAAAAAAGACGAAGTCGGGCTTTATATCTACATAAATTACAATTAAGCTTGCATAGTTTTTGAGACAAAAAAAGATCCTAGATTCAAACTAATCTACGATCTTTTTTTTATTATACTTATTTTTTAGTAGTTAATATAAAATTCTGTGTTTTGAATTTTATCAAATCTTTCTAATTCATTATGCTCTCTGAATTCAGCTGGTAAAATTTCCTCTGCTTTGAAAAAGTTTAAAAAGTTTATTCCTGCTCTTTTAATTTTTGCCATTTTTATTTCCTCCTGTTAAAATCTTATTTATACAGTTATAATATCAGTTATTTCACTATATTAAAAATATATATATTAAATTGATATATATATATTTATAACTTTTATTAATATTATATTGCTATTAATTAGGGTTTTAGGACTATAAAAAAAGTACTATTTTATAGGTTGAATAAATGTTCATCTCAAAATTTCTCTCTAATATTTTAAAGTTAATGAAAAATTAAAAATCATATATGGTATATATCCAAAAAAATGAAATCAACTTTATTAACTCAGTTAAAAATGATTTGACATTTTAAAAATCATGATGTAACATTATTATAGATTGTGTACCAAAAATAAATTCTAGGGGGAACTATATGAAAAAAATATTTGTAGTAATGACCATGGCCGCAGCAGTAACTGCTTGTGGTGGAAATGATAAAACAGCAACTACAGAAGGGATAAGTGCACCTAAAATTGGAGTAGCTATTTATAAGTTTGATGATAACTTTATGTCAGTTTTGAGGCAAGATCTGGGAAAAATTTCGACGGCTAAAGGAATCAAACTAGACCTAGTAGATTCACAGAATAACCAATCTACTCAAAATGACCAAATTGACGTATTTTTATCTAAAGGAATGGATGTATTAGCTGTAAATTTAGTTGATCCTGCTTCTGCCTCGACTATTATTAATAAGGCTAAAGAAGAAAATAAACCGGTGGTATTTTTCAATAAAGAACCATCTGAAATAGACATGAATTCATATGATAAAATCTACTATGTAGGAACAGACTCTAAGGAGTCAGGAGTAATACAAGGAGAACTAATTGCTAAACATTGGATGGATAATATAGATAAATGGGATTTAAATAAAGATGGAAAAATTCAATTTGTACTATTAAAAGGAGAACCAGGACATCCAGATGCAGAAGCTAGAACTGAATGGGCAATAAAAACATTGAATGAAAAAGGGATAGATACAGAAGCAATGCATTTAGATACAGCAATGTGGGATACAGCAATGGCTAAAGACAAGATGGATGCATGGATTGCAGGCCCTAATAAAGATAAGATAGAAGTAGTTATAGCAAATAATGATGGGATGGCATTTGGAGCAATAGAATCATTAAAAGCAGCAGGAAGATCAGACATACCTGTATTCGGAATAGATGCTCTTCCAGAAGCACTTGCAATGGTTGAAAGAGGAGAGTTAGAAGGAACTGTATTGAATGATGCTAAAAACCAAGCTCAAGCAACTTTTGATCTTTCTTATAATCTAGCTGTTGGGAAAGAGCCACTTGAAGGAACTGAATGGAAACTAGATGAGAAAAAAGCTGTAAGAGTTCCTTATATAGGAGTAGATAAAGATAATCTTGCAGATTTTAAATAATATATTTTAGCTGGGTTTTATCACCCAGCTTTATTTTATAGAAGGAGGATCTTAAAAATGGAAGAAAAATTTCTTTTGGAAATGAAGGAAATAACCAAGGAGTTTCCTGGGGTAAAAGCTCTAGATGAGGTTAGCATTCAAATAAAAAAATCTAGTGTTCATGCACTTATGGGAGAAAATGGTGCAGGAAAATCAACACTTATGAAGTGTCTTTTTGGTATCTATCGAAAAGATCATGGAGAGATTATATTTTGTGGAAAAGAAATAGATTTCACCTCTCCAAAAGAAGCTTTAGACAGTGGAGTATCCATGGTTCATCAAGAGTTAAACCAAGTATTACAAAGAAATGTAATGGACAATATATGGCTTGGAAGATATCCTCAAAAAGGTTTTTTTATAAATGAGAAGAAGATGTATGATGATACAAAAAAAATATTTGATGAGTTAGATATAGAGATAGATCCAAAGAAGAAAGTTGGAGAGTTATCTGTGTCAGAAATGCAGATGTTAGAGATAGCCAAAGCGGTTTCTTACGATTCTAAAATAATAGTGATGGATGAGCCTACTTCTTCTCTAACAGAAAAAGAGGTAACACATCTATTTAAAATCATTAATAAATTGAGAGATAGAGGTTGTGGGATCATATATATATCCCATAAGATGGAAGAAATATTAGAAATAGCAGATGAAGTAACTGTTATGAGAGATGGAAAATGGATTTCTACTGATAATTCAAAAGATCTTACTACAGATATTATTATTAATATGATGGTAGGAAGGGATCTAAGTGAAAGATTTCCTCCTAAGACTAATATTCCTAAAGAAGTGATCCTTGAAATAAAAGATTTTACAGCGAAGCAACAACCTTCTTTTAGAGATATAAATTTTAAATTACGTAAGGGAGAAATTCTTGGAATTGCAGGGTTAGTAGGAGCTAAAAGAACTGAGATCTTGGAATCTATTTTTGGAATGAGAGAAAGGGAAACAGGAGTAATAGTACTAGATGGTAAAA
>NZ_JBATVM010000269.1:0-5498 GCF_049671765.1 Psychrilyobacter sp. | reverse complement strand
TAGGATATTCCTTCACCTTTTCATAGTTCACATTAGTCCCTAACTCAGGTTTTGTCTCCTTGGCACTACATCCGCCAAATGCTGTGGCAGTTAAAACAGTTAAAATTAAAATAGATTTTTTTATATTCATAATGATGCCCTCCTAATTTATATTATATTTAACTTAATTATACATATATTTTCAAAAAATTCCTATTAAAATTAAAAAAAATTGTGTAATTTCGATTTAATTTGTTATAATTTTATATATTTAATAATTTAGGAGGATGTAAAAAAATGATAGGAATAATTGGTGCTATGCACGAGGAAATAATAGAGTTAAAAAATATGATTTCAAATTTAAAAGAGGAGAAAATATTAGATATTACTTTCTTCAAAGGAACTTTAGAAGGTAAAAAAATAGTACTAGTAGAAGGAGGGATCGGTAAGGTAAACTCATCTGTATGTACCACTCTACTAATCGATAGATTTAAAGTAGATCAACTTATTTTTACTGGTGTAGCTGGTGGAACTAATCCTAATATCGAAGTAGGAGACATAGTTATCTCAAACGAACTTATAGAGCATGACTTTGACTGTACAGCTTTTGGAATGAAACATGGTGAGATTCCTAGAATGGATACTTCTATCTTTAAAGCTGATAAAAAGTTAATTAAAATAGCTGAAAAAAGTGCCTTAGAATTATTTAATAAGGAAAATGTCTATACAGGTAGAATAGTAAGTGGAGATGTCTTTGTAGCTGAACCTGCAAAAATAAATTGGTTAAGAGAAACTTTCAATAG
Organism: Psychrilyobacter sp.; assembly: GCF_049671765.1. Taxonomy (NCBI): domain Bacteria; kingdom Fusobacteriati; phylum Fusobacteriota; class Fusobacteriia; order Fusobacteriales; family Fusobacteriaceae; genus Psychrilyobacter; species Psychrilyobacter sp. Next base: position 4,716 of record NZ_JBATVM010000269.1, on the reverse strand, counting down.
TGAATGTACAGAGATGGAAGGAGCAGCAGTAGCCCATGTATGCCACCTATTCAAGATTCCATTTGTAATCATAAGATCTATCTCAGATAAAGCAAATGATAATGCTAAAACAGATTTTCAAGAATTTGTAAAATTAGCTGCTAAAAACTCTAAAAATTTAATTGTAAAAATGATGAAAATAGTATAGAGATAAAACATTAAATTTATAATAAAAAGGAAGTTAAATTATGAATATAGATAAAACATTAAAAGAACTTTATTCCCTTACCAATATGGGAATAAAACTAGGCCTAGACAATATAAAAAACATCTTAAAATTAATGGGTAATCCTCAGGATAACTACAAGATATTACACATTGCAGGAACTAACGGTAAGGGTTCTACAGCAACTATTTTAGAAGCCAGTCTATTAGAAGCCGGCTATAAAGTAGGGAAGTATACCTCTCCTCATATTGAAAAATTCAATGAAAGGATTGTCGTAAATAAAGAGCAAATATCCGATGAAAAAATATGTTCTTATTATAAAAAAATAAGAACGTTGATTGAAGAAAATAATCTAGATCCCACCTTTTTTGAGATTACTACTGCAATGATGTTTGATTACTTCAAAGATTGTGACTGTGAATATGTAGTTTTAGAGACTGGTTTAGGAGGGCGTTTTGATGCTACTAATGTATGTCACCCTGAAATTTCTATAATCACCAATGTATCTATGGATCATATAAATATTCTAGGGAATAATTTGGATGATATAGCTCATGCAAAATGTGGTATTATAAAGGATAGTCCTGTTGTAGTTGCAGACTCTAGCCCAGAACTAATAGCCGCTGTTGAGAAAGAAACTAAAAACTATGTAAATGTAATCAAAAAATATAGCGACGTAAAGTTTGAACTAACAAAAGATTTTAGAACTAATATTTTTATAGATGGTCTAGAATTTAACCTTTCTCTTTATGGGAAATACCAAATAAACAATTTTTTAGGCGCATATGAGGCCTTAAAAAAAATTGGAATATCAAACAAAAATATACAAAATGCTGTCTCAAAAGTTTTTTGGCCTGGAAGATTTGAAATCTATTCAAAAGAGAGTCCACTTCTAATATTAGATGGTGCACATAATGTAGACGCTGCATCTAGATTAAAAGAAAATATTATTTCTAAATATAAAAAGAAAGATATAGTTACTATAGTTGCTATCTTAGAAGATAAGGATAGAAAGGGAATCTTAGAAGAAATTTCAAAATTTAGTGATGAAATAATTTTTACATCTTTAGAGGATTTTCATAGAGGAACTTCTGGAAGTGAACTACTTGATTTAGTTTCTACTTTTAAAAACCAAATAGTAGAAAATGATTTAGTTAAAGCTTTTGAACTAGCTAAAAAAACTAAAAAAGTAATCGTTATCTGTGGCTCATTTTATTTGCTGTCTAGATTTAAAAAATCCATTCAAATGAGGTAAAATTATGACAAAAAAGCAAGTTCTATTTTGGAGATTTATATTAATTTTGATTGTTGTTTCAGGAGGATATTTTTTAACTTTAAATATCTCAAATAATAAAACTAAAATTAGAGATCGAATAGTGGAAATAAATAAAAAAGTAAAAGGTATAGATTCCAATAAAAATAATGAAAAAACAATTGAAAATGAGATAGAACTGAGTATCAGACCAGACGATTTTTATAAAAAAACCAAAAATAAAAAATAATTAGTAAATAACACCGATAAATAATAGGAGGCTTTATGATTAAAAAATTTGTAAGGTTATCAAAATTAGTAAAAGCTTTTGATTTTAACGTGGTCTACGGTGGATTGGATAATCTAGAAAGAAAGATCCTACTCCCTACAGTGCATAGAGTAGGAGCAGAATTAACTGGGTTTTTAGTTGAGGGAGATGAACTAAATAAGCAACTTCATGTTTTAGGAACAGAGGAAATGAGATATATTGATTCTCTCTCCTCAGAAGTGAGAAAAGAAAGATTAAAAAATTATTTTTCTTATAATTTCCCTTGTATTATTGTAGCCTGTGATAAGGATATTCATCCTGATTTTATAGAATATGCTATCAGACATAATAAACCACTTTTGATTACTAAAAATAAAACTGCAGTTATCATAAGAAAATTGAAATATTACCTCCAAAAAAAATTAGCCCCTGAAATAAGATTAGAAAATCATATTCTAATTGAAATTTTAGGAATAGGTGTTTTAATCGGTGGTTATGAGGACGCAAAAATCGGGTCTACGCTAGAGCTAATTGAGAGAGGTCATAAGTATATTACTGATGAAAATTTGATTATCAAAAAAATTGGACCTGATATACTCTTAGGAGAGAATGGCTTTGACAAAAGTAACGTTAAGACACATTTTTATTTAGGAACAGGCAGTGAGAATATAGATATTACAAATAATTACGGAATTATTGCAACTCGTAGAACTAAGGAAATAAACTTGTATATTAATCTAGAAAAATGGGATAAAAGAAAGTTCTATGACAGGTTAGGGATAGATAAAGAATTCGAAGAAATTTTAGGAGTTCCCATACCTAAACTAAGTCTTCCTGTGAGAAGGGGAAGAAATTTAGCTGTAATTATTGAAACTGCAGCTATAAATGAAAGGTTGAAGCAAATTGGAATGAATTCTTCTGAATATTTTTTAGAAGAAACTAAAAAAATGATCGCTTTTAACAAAGCAAATAAGAAAGGTGATAAGATGAATAAAAATATTTTGACAGTTAAAAAAATAGTAGACGAATTTGACCTAAAAGTTATTACAGGAGAAGAGTTTCTAGAAACAACTTATATAACTAAAACTGCACTTCACAACCCTGCTTTGGCACTTTCTGGATTTTATGAAGTATTTTATCAAAATGGATCTAAAAGTTTACAACTATTTTCCCAAGGAGAATTAAATTTTTTAAAAAGTTTAGATGAGGATATTAAATACAAAAATTTAAACAATTTTTTTGATTTTGATTTTCCAGCTATGATAATCGCAGATGCAGATGAAATTGAACCATGTTTTATTGAATTATCTAAGAAAAAAAATAAAATTATGTTGTTTTCCGATAAGACTTCTACCCAACTGACAGCAGATTTAAATCAATTTTTGGAAAAAACATTTGCTCCTAAAATAACCATGCACGGAGTATTTGTTGAAATGTTTGGATTTGGTGTACTTCTTACAGGAAGAAGCGGAATTGGTAAGAGTGAAACAGCTCTAGAATTGATCCACAGGGGACATAGATTAATTACAGATGATAAAGTAACTTTTCATGAGCATCCCAGTGGAATGGTTATAGGAAAAGCCGATAAGATACCTTATTTTATGGAACTTAGAGGTTTAGGAATTATAGATATCAAGGCTCTTTATGGCCTAGGATCTGTAAGAAAAGAAAAAAGATTGGATGCAATAATAGAATTAAAGGAATTAAAAAGTGATGATTATTTAACTAAAACGTCTACCTCTAAAGGTATTGAAGTGGAAATTTTAGGTCATTCTGTAGATCATGCGGAACTATATATAAGTTCTGGAAGAAATGCCGCTACCATGGTAGAAACGACTATTATGAATTTAATCGCTATCAAATATGGTTATGATCCTGAAAAAGCATACAAGGGTAAAGTAAGGCACCAAGAATTTATATAAGGTATAACTAGGGGGTCAAAAAGGTAATGAAAAGAAAGGTAAAAACATTAGCAATAGATTATTTTGTAATTAATTTAGGACTTATTATAGCTGCAATAGGAATAGGGCTCTTTATAGTCCCGGCAAGGATAGTAAGTGGTGGTGTAACAGGAATAGCAACTATCTTACATTATACATTTAATCTATCAATTGGAACTACTATGCTATTTATCAATATCCCTCTATTTTTAATCGGTGTAAAAACCTTCGGTAAAGAATATGGTGCAAAAACTTTATTTGGAATTATCATGTTATCATTTTACATTGACCTTTTTAGAAAATTTGTAGAAATAGATAATGTGATAGATTTTACAAAGGGAAGTAATTTTTTATTGGCACCACTTTTTGGAGGTATTTTAATCGGTGTAGGTCTAGGACTTATTTTAAAATTTGGTGGTAGTACAGGTGGGACCGATATTATAGCTCAAATGGTCAACAAAATCACTAAAATACCTGTAGGTTATTGTATGATGATGAACGATACTATTATCATAATCAGTGGAATAGCTATCTTTGGAATAGAAAAAGGATTATATGCAATTATTGCAATGTTTACAACTAACGTAGTTATTAATAAGATCTTTGAAGGTGTAGGATACACGAAGATGGTTTATATTATAAGTGATAAATATGAACTTATAAGAGAAATAATATTAAATGATATAAAAAAAGGTGGAACTGCTATATCAGCCAAAGGACTCTATACTGATGACAAAAAATCAATGATTATGACTGTATTGAAAAACAAAGAGATTAGAGATCTTCATGCGCTTATAAAACAAGTTGATCCAAGTGCATTTATAATTATATCAGAGGTTTATGAAGTTTTAGGTGAAGGTTTCAAATCACTAGATTAATAGCAACGTCATCAATAAGAGGTCTTGGAGGAGAGCAATGGACAAAATAATAGTAAAAAATATAAAAGCATATGGATATCACGGTGCTTTAACTGAAGAAAATATACTAGGACAAAACTTTTATGCTGATGTAGTTCTCCATAAATCATTGCAGAGGGCAGGTCTTACAGATG
>NZ_JBATVM010000268.1:0-1531 GCF_049671765.1 Psychrilyobacter sp. | reverse complement strand
GAGTAATCATAATGAATTAAAAAATAAAAGAGAAATTTTACAGGCAGATCTTGAGAATAAATTGCCGGACAAATTATTAGAAGAAGGAATTACAGAGATTAATAAATCTGATTTAACATTTATTGATCAAGGAAGCTGGGCTCAAGGTGTAAAAACAAGTATTAAACCTAAAAAAATAGGAGAAAATGGGAACAAAACTTTTGATAGGGATGTGGCGGTAATTATTCCCATGGATATAGTTGAAAACAGTGATCCTAGAAAATTAAAAAAAATTATTAGAGATATTTTCATAATAACAGATAAAAGGAATCCTAAAATAAAAGATCCTTGTGTTACTGTAACTTATTCAAAAGAAGGAGATGAAATCTATCATATTGATTTCCCAATATATGCAAAGGATGAAGACGGGAATTTATATTTAGCACGGGGAAAAGAAACCACTGAAAAATATGAGTGGGAACCATCTGATCCAGAAGGCTTGAATGAATATTTTAGAGACAATTATCAAGATGATGAGGGAAATCAAAAAAGAAGAATTATTAGATATATAAAACAATGGAAACAAGAAAAGTATAATGGATCTAATGGAAATGAAATCCCACCAAGTATAGGATTAACATTATTAGGATGTAATGATTTTAAATATTCATATGATGGAGAATATTGGAACGATTTAGAGGCTTTACATTTAACTCTTCAAGATATTCTTGGTAAATTTACAATATATTATGATGGTTCTGTAAATATATCTTGTAATTTACCTAAAACTCCTTGGTCTGATGTTTTTTATAAAATGCGCGATTCAGAAGAACACTTAAAAACTTTTTATAAAAGGTTTAAAAAGTTTGCGGATAATATTGAAAATGCATATAACGCAGAACATGATCATGAGGCAGCTAAATATGTTATAAAATCTCTAGGAGATAAATTTGAAATCCCAGAAAAAGAGGCTAAAAAGGATAATTCTACTTTAAAAAAGGAGGACAGATTTGCATAAATATATAACAATTGCAGTAAATTATTTGGAAGAAAGAGACTATGAAGTAACGAATAAAAAAGAAAATACTTTTTTATTTAAAGTTGAAGACAAATTATATATATATTACTTAGATGATAATTTTCCATACTCTTTACCTAGAATTATTACTTCAAATAAATTAGAAGAATATCCTCATTTTATAAAAGGGAAAAATATATCTAATTTATGCATTGGTTATGAAGAAGATTTTAATCTGTATGAAACAACTCCTGAGATATTAATTACAGAAGTTTTTGAAAGTTTTTTTAGATTGTTAAGTTTATCTTTAGAAGCTCAAAAAAAGGAATTCTTTAAAGAATTCCTCCATTTTTGGCATAGAGATGCTCAAATGAATGGAAATTTTAAATTATATATAAAACCAAATATAAATGCTCAAGAAATTTTCATAGAAGAAACATTTATAGAAAAGAAAAAAAAGAAAAAAATTGCTAGAACTAAACTAAGGCTAGCATATACTTATGGAAATTTTATAAATGATAGTCATTTTAAATC
>NZ_JBATVM010000267.1:0-7713 GCF_049671765.1 Psychrilyobacter sp. | reverse complement strand
ATCTGCGTTTATTGTTTTTGCTTTTGGGACTAAGAACTCAGGAACAGCTATTAGACATAGAGATAAATTTATTTGTCTTGCGGCATTTTTAATAGTTCTTTTAAGAGATAACTTAAAAAAAATAGTTTTAAACTATAAAAAGTATTAAGGGTAGGTGACTAAAATCAACAAAAAAAATTTTAAAAAGAACTCTCTTTTATCCTTTATTAGTATTGGAGTAGGAACAGGATTAAGCTTTGGAATAACTTTAATTATTTCAAGGTTATTTGGAGCTTTTGACTATGGGAAAATTTTATTTTCATTAAGTTTTATTACAATCATGTCAATATTTCCAAAATTTGGATTAGATATTGGTTTATTATCTTTTTTAGGGAGAACAACAATAAATAAACAAGATAAAAAGTGTCTATTTACTAATGCTATAATTTTTACCGGAGTTCTTACAAGTATATTTATTTTTATAATATATAGATATAATGAAAATATCAATATATTTTTATTTGGAAATAAAGAATATGTAGTAGTAATAAGAAAAATACTACCACTTACTTTTTTTATTAATTTAAATATAGTTTATTTAAGTTGTTTTAGGGCTCATGGAAATATAAAAAAATCGATATTGTTTAATAGGGTTATTGTAAGGATATTTAAGATTATAGCTTTGGTTTGTTTGTTTAAATCAAATAAATATTCGTCAATTCAAAACATTATAATTGCAGAATATTTACAAGAATTATTAATGTTTTTTAATTATAGTTTTTATTCTTTAAAACTAAAATACTTTGGGAATGTAAAAATATCGTTGTTATTTAAATCATTATTAGTTTATTCTTTCCCGTTATTACTTAATGGAATAATTTTAATTTTAATAGAAAATATTGACCAGTATATGATCGGAAGCCTAATGACTCCTAATTTTGTGGCTATTTATAAAGCTTCTTATCAATTTGGGGCAGTTTCAAATATAGCTGCAACAGCGATTAATATATTATTTGTACCAATGATTGCTGAATTATATTATAATAACAATTTTATAGAATTAAAGAAAAAATATTCTGAGACAACTAAATACATGATTATAATAAATTTATATATTTTTGGAATAATTTTAAATTTTTCAAATGAAATAATGACATTAATGGGAAAAGAATTTATTATTGGTGCAAATGCTCTAATAATAATATCTTTAGGTCAAATTATAAATTCTGCAGTAGGATCAGTAGCGGAGTTGAATACAATGACTGGAAATCAAAAAGCTGTATTAATTTCAGGACTTGTTGTTTGTAGTAGTAATATTCTCTTAAATTTTATACTAATTCCAAGTTTTGGTATTGTAGGAGCAGCTATCGCGTCAATGATTTCATTGATTTTAAGGAATTTAATTAATTATATATATATGTTTAAACACTTACACATGCACCCTTATGAAAAATCATATGTTTCATATATTTTCATATTTATTTTTACGTCAACCTTAATATATTTTATTAAAGATTTGTTTTATTTAAATTATTTTATAAAATTATTATTAGGGGGAATAGCTTATTCAGTTATATATATAACAATCGTAATATTTTTTATTAAAAAAGACAGTAGTGAGCTTGAAACGATTAGTTCATTATAATAGTGAACTATTAACTCTTAGCAATTTGAGTGTATATTTCATATTAAGGAGGCAAAATGAAAACATACTTAATAACTGGAGCGTCTGGCTTCATAGGTTCACATTTAGCAGAAAAATTATTAAAAGAAGGAAATAGAGTTATTTGTGTTGACAACTTCAATGATTATTACGATACGACAATCAAAATAAGCAATACAGTTGAAAGTTGTGGATTGTCAGTTGATAGTTGCAAGTTGCTAGAGGATAGTTCGAAAGAGGAAAAATTGAAAGAATTAAAGAGTTTGGTTGATTCTGAGAATTATACTCTTGAGATTGTAGATATCAGAGATCTTGAAGGTTTGGAAAGAATTTTTTCTGAAAATAAAATAGACACAGTGGTTCATTTAGCTGCTAGAGCAGGAGTAAGGCCTTCTATTGAAGATCCAATCTTATATCAAGAAGTAAATGGAAGAGGTACTCAGAATATATTGGAATGTTGTAGAAAATATGGTGTTAAAAACATAGTTGCAGCTTCCAGCTCATCTGTATATGGGAATAACAAGGTAGTTCCTTTTAAAGAAACTGATCCAGTAGATTTTGCTATTTCTCCATATGCTGCCACAAAAAAATCCAACGAAGTTATGGGACATGTATACCATTCTCTTTATAAGATGAATATGGCATTTTTAAGATTTTTTACTGTGTATGGTCCTAGGCAGAGACCTGACTTAGCCATCAACAAATTTACAAGACTTATTTTATCAGAAGAATCAATACCAGTATATGGTGATGGAAGTACTTCTCGTGATTATACATATATAGCTGATATTGTAGATGGGATATGTAAATCTATAGATTATGTAGAAAATAATAAAGATGTGTATGAGATATTTAATATAGGAAGCAACAGCCCGGTATCGTTAACTGAGATGATAGAAACTATAGAGAAAGTCTTAGATAAAAAAGCTATCATTGAGAGATTACCTATGCAACCAGGAGATGTAGACAGAACCTATGCAGATGTAACTAAATTGAAAGAAATGACAGGATACAATCCAAGTCTTACCTTTGAAGAGGGAATAGAGAAATTTGTAGAACGGTATAGAAGATAGAGAATAGTTGCCAGTTATAAATTATCACAAAAGATTATTTTGATACAGATGATTTTTGTCGTAGATTACGAAAATTTTAATAGATAAATTTTTTGACACAGATATCACAGATAACTAAAAGATTGACACAGATTTTTATTTTGAGGTGAAAGATGTTCAATGAAAAAGAGTTAACTTATAAAATTATAGGTATAGCAATGGAAGTATATAATGAACTAGGTTTTGGCTTTTTAGAGAAGGTTTATGAAAAATCTTTACTTATTGCTTTTAAAGAAAATGGTTTGAATGTCAAGAATCAAATACCGATAGATGTATATTATCACAATGAAAAAGTTGGAGAATATATTGCAGATTTAATAGTAGAAAATAAAGTTATTATTGAATTAAAAGCAATTGAAAAAATAAATAAAATACATAGTGCACAGTTATTAAATTACTTGAAAGCTACAAATATAAAAATAGGTCTATTAATTAATTTTTCAAATAAAGGCTTAGAGTACAAAAGAATAGTTAATTAAATCTGTGAAAATCAGAAATTATCTGTGTAATCTGTATCAGATATCTTGAATTTGGTTATAGAAAATTAGTGTAATTCGTGACAAAATATTTTAGAGGATTAGGCTATCAGCCTTTTTCTTTTTGAAAAAAATGGAAAAATAGTTATGAGAATATAATTCATAGTTGCCAGAGGATAGTTGCGAGTTAAAAAAACTTTTAATTATCAACTATTGACTATCAACTAATACAGTTTGGGAGATGAGGAAAAATGAAAATAACAATAGCGGGGACTGGTTATGTTGGATTATCGAATGCCATATTACTATCACAAAACCATGAGGTAGTGGCACTAGATGTAATACCTGAAAAGGTAGAAATGATAAATAATAAGATATCACCTATAGTAGATGATTATCTTTCAGATTATTTAGCAAATAAAGAATTAAACTTAAAGGCTACTTTAGATAAAAAAGAAGCATATAAAGATGCAGAATATGTAATCATAGCTACTCCTACAAACTATGATGAAGTACATAACTTTTTCGATACTAGTTTAGTTGAAGTAGTTATTAAGGATGTATTGGAAATAAATCCTAATGCTATCATGGTAATTAAATCAACAGTACCTGTAGGATACACTAAAGGTATCAAAGAAAAATTTGGTGTAGATAATATTATCTTCTCACCTGAATTTTTAAGGGAAGGGAAGGCACTTTACGATAATCTTCATCCATCTAGAATAATAGTTGGGGAAAAATCTGAAAGAGCAAGAATATTTGCTGGCCTTTTAGCAGAAGGTGCTGTTAAAGAAAATATATCTATCTTATTTACAGAATCTACAGAAGCAGAGGCAGTAAAATTATTTTCTAATACTTACTTAGCACTCCGAGTAGCATATTTTAATGAATTAGATAGTTATTCAGAAGTATATGGATTAAATACTAAACAAATTATAGAAGGAGTAGGACTTGATCCTAGAATTGGAGATCACTACAATAACCCTTCATTTGGTTATGGTGGATACTGTCTACCTAAAGATACAAAACAACTTAGAGCCAACTACGATAAAGTTCCTAATAATATAATCCAGGCAATAGTGGATGCCAATACTACAAGAAAAGACCATATTGCCAGAAAGATATTGAAGAAAAATCCAAAGGTAGTTGGAATTTATAGACTTACTATGAAGATGGACTCAGATAACTTTAGAGCCTCAGCAGTACAAGGAGTAATGAAGAGATTAAAAGCTAAGGGAGTAGAGGTAGTAATCTATGAACCGGTGTTGAAGGAAGAGTCATTTTTTAACTCTAGAGTGATTAGTGATTTAGATGAGTTTAAGAAAATTTCTGATGTGATAGTTACTAATAGATTATGTGAGAAGTTGAGTGATGTAAGTGAAAAAATCTATACGAGAGATTTGTTTGCGCGTGATTAATCACGAGCAAACATGTACAATGTATAATGTACAATGCTAAAAAAATAAAATTCTTAAAAGATAATATATAAATAGAGTACAGAAGTAGCGAATCTATTTTCTGTACTTTTTATTATTTATGGAGATAGAGAGATGTGTTATTTCTTTCTCCCTGACATTTAGAAATCACTTTTTATCCTATAAATGATTTCTAATAATCGACACCCCGTGGGAGAGAGATAAAGAGAGAGGGGAGAAGGTTCCAAAGTTTCCGCATTTGATACGGGATACTGATATCACGATTATAAACTTCGCTTAAAACCAAGAAAAAGAAAATAATTGGACACGGAGATGCACTGAGGAAAAAAAGAGATACCCAGAGAAATTCTCTGTGAACCTCTCACCTAACCTCGGTGAATCTCTGTGTCAAAGAAAAGGTTAGGTTTATTTTTATAGAGGTATTTACCTCTTTTTTTTATGGTATACTGTAGTATAAACAAAGAAGATATTGGAGGTAGAAATGTATTTAGAGGAATTAAAAAAAATATTAAGACAAGAACATATATTAGAAAAATATCAAATAGATGAATTATGTATTTTTGGTTCCATTGCAAGGGGAGAAAATGGAAATGATATAGATCTACTAGTTAATGATGATAATTATAAAAAATGGATAGAAATAAAGGCAGAATTAGAGAAAAAAACAGGTATTAAAGTAGATATAATGTTAGAAAAATATGCAAATCCAATTGTACTTTATAGAGCTAATAGGGAGAAGATTTATGTTGGAAAATACAGCTAATGATTTATTATATATATTAAGCATATTAGAGAGTGTAGGGAAAATTAAAAGGTATTCAGAATTATATGATGATGCAGAACACTTTTTTGATGCACAAGATCAAATGCCATTTAATGCTACACTATCTCTTTTAATTAATATTGGTGAAGTTAGTGGAAAAATAACAGAAAATATAAAAAAGAAATATAGTGGAATACCCTGGAAATTGATGAAAGATTTTAGAAATAGAGTAGCTCATGACTATATGAATTTAGATATATTTATTACCTTTGATATAATCAAGAAAGAATTACCGAGAGTAAAATTAAATATAGAAGAGCTACTGATAAATGAATTGAATAATAAAAAATTTATAATGGAAGAATATAAAGTCTGTATTGGAAATAGGTATTATAAGCATATAAATTTTGAAAAAATAAATAATGAATTAAAGTCAGAATCTAATCAGTTATAAGTCAGGCTCAAAGGTAATAGGTTCTAACCAAGAAAAAGAAAAAAATTGGACACGGAGATACACTGAGGAAAAAAAGAGATACCCAGAGAAATTCTCTGTGAAACTCTGATCTTATCTCAGTGAAACTCTGTGTCAATAGATTTTAATGATTTGTGACAGGGTTTCAAAATATTGTAGAGGTAATTCATGAATTACCCGTACTAGAATGTTTATAGATTAGTGTAGATTGGTGGCAAAAGAAAAAGAGATAATAGAGTATAGATAGGGTTCTAACCAAGAAGGGAAAAGATCTCAACGCAGAGGAAAAAGAGTACACGAAGGACCGCAGAGGAAAAATAAATTTTAGGTTTTAACTCTGTGAACCTCTCATCTTGTCTCGGTGAAACTCTGTGTCAAAGAAAAGGTTAGGTTTATTTTTATAGAGGTATTTACCTCTTTTTTTTTATGGTATAATATAGAATATAATAAATTCATAGGGAGGTTGAAAATGATTAATTTAAGAAAAATAAATTTATTGAGAGATAAACTATCATCTCTATATAGTGCTGAAAAAATTTATGTCTTTGGTTCATATGCTTGGGGAGAACCAACAGAAGAAAGCGACTTAGATGTGTTGGTCATTAGTAATAAATTCAAAGAACTAAGTTTAGGAAAAAGAATAGCTAAAGCTACCGATATTCTTTTTGAACTGGATTTCCCTGTAGACTTAGTGGTAGAAACTTCAGATGAGTTCAATCAATTTGAAAAGGTAAGAGGAAGTTTAGAGTATCAAGTAGAAAATAAGGGGGTTTTATTGTAATGGAGAAATGGGAACAGCTATTACTCAGAGCAAAGAATGACCTTATAACAGCTAAAAAAGGTTTAATAGAACCAAAAACTCTTGATACATCTGCATATCATTGTCAACAATGTGCTGAGAAAGCAATGAAAGCTTACCTCAATTATAGAAATATAGATACAGAGGATAGAAAACTGAGGACACATAATTTATTGATGTTATTAAAAGTTTGTGTATCTCAGAATCAAGAATTTGAAAAAATGAAAAAATCTTGTGGGATATTGAACCCTAATGATACTTTATATAGATATTTTAATAGTTATCAAGTGATGCCAGAAGAAGATGAAATTATAGAATTAATTGAATTAGCAGAAGACCTTTATAATTTTGTAGTAAAATTAGTAGATTAGTACTGCGGAAGCGAAATGACTATAAACTTCGCTTTAAGGTTTTAATCTAAAAATAGAAGATTTTAACTCAGTGAATCTCAGTGATCTCTGAGCCTCTGCGTTGATTGGTTTTAATAATTTGTGACAAAGAAGATTCTAAAGGTTTCGCCTTTAATACGAGTTACTTCTTTCTCAATAGCAAGAAAAAGTAACCAAAAAGTGCCAGAAGTTTCATTTCGCTTACTCATTATGGATTCTCTTAAATAGAGAAACCGAAGCAATAACCACCTTGTCTTAGCTAAGTAAGTCACAATCGTCATTGTAGAAACAGTACTGCTGAAGCTCAACGACTATAAACTTCGCTTTAAAGTCAAAAGAACAATCAGATTTTAGTCTGCGTGAATTTTGTAAGATTCTAACCAAGAGAAAAGATTTAAGATCTGTGTAATCTGTGTCAAAAAATATTTTGAATTTATGTAGAGGTAATTCATGAATTACCCGTACGATAAAGTATATAGATTGGTGGTAAAAAAAGGTTAGGTTTATTTTTATAGAGGTATTTACCTCTTTTTTTTTTGTAAAAAATAAAATTAATTCAAAATTTTTTTTATTTCATTTTTTCTAAAAGTACTATATTTTTAATATCTTTTATCTATATTATTT
>NZ_JBATVM010000266.1:0-3260 GCF_049671765.1 Psychrilyobacter sp. | reverse complement strand
GGAAGTCTTAATATGGATTTAGTTACCATGAGTGAGAGGCATCCTAAATTAGGAGAAACAATTATTGGGAAAAGCTTCTTTCAGATTCCAGGTGGGAAAGGAGGGAATCAAGCAGTTGCTATATCTAAATTAGGTGGAGAAGTGACTATGTTTGGTTGTGTAGGAGAAGATTCCCACGGAGATATATTAATAGAGGAATTAAAAAAGAATGGTGTAAATATAGAAAGTATAAAAAAAGTAAAAAAAAATACAGGGATAGCTACAATTGTTGTAGATGAAAATGCAGATAATACAATAATAGTAGTCCCTGGAGCTAATTTTGAGACGAGTATAGATGATATAGATAAAAATATAGAGTTAATAAAAAATGCAGATATAGTTCTCCTCCAACTAGAAATTCCTATAGATGTTGTGGAATATATTTTGAAAAAATCAAAGGAACATAATAAAATTACGGTACTTAATCCAGCTCCAGCTGAAAAGTTATCGGTAGATATAATAAAGAATGTAGATTATCTGGTACCCAACGAAACTGAATTAGAATTACTCAGTGGTATGCCTACAAATTCGGAAAGTGAGGTATTAGTGGCCTCTAAAAAACTTATGGATATGGGAGTAAAAAATCTCATAGTTACCATGGGGAAAAATGGTTCTATCTTTGTAGGAAAAGATAAAGTTGTAAAAGTAGGGATCCATAAAGTAAAAGCTGTAGATCCAACAGCAGCAGGAGATTCATTTATAGGTGGAGTTATTAGGATGCTAGCAGAGGGGGAAAAAATAGAGGAAGCCATGGAATTTGGGGCTCGAGTAGGAGCAATAACCGTAACCAAAGAAGGGGCTCAGAGCTCATTACCAACATGGGATGAAGTAGTGAATTATAAGTTTATGGAGGGGTAATTTATGAATTACCCTTACTTTATAAAATTAGAGAGAATAGAGGCAAAGAAATAAAAACTTGGTCACAGAGATACACCGAGAGGAAAGATAGCTATACAGAGAAAAAATAAAAACTCTGTGAATCTCTTTTTTCTAATTCTGTGGCTCTCTGTGTCAAAAAAATGGGGGATTTTTATGAAAAAAGGAAGATTATTAAATAGTGAGATTAGTTCTGTAATATCTAGAATGGGACATAAAGATCATATAACTGTTGGAGATGCAGGATTACCTATTCCAACCGGAGTAAAGAGAATAGATTTAGCAGTGGAAAAAGGAGTACCAACTTTCTTAGGGACTTTAGAAGTCATATTAGATGAATTGAAGGTAGAAGAAGTGGTGATTGCTAAGGAAATGAAAACAGTAAGTAGAGAATTCTATTTTGAATTATTTAAATTATTAGAGAAAAAATGTGGAGAGATCACTATTGTAGAAGTATTCCATGATGAATTTAAAGGGATGACTAAGGAAAGTAAAGCTGTAGTAAGAACTGGAGAGTGTACACCATACGCCAATATTATTTTGAAATCAGGAGTAACATTCTAAGGAGAAAAAATATATGGAAAAAATATTAGAAATTTCAGGAATAATTAAAGATTTTCCAGGTGTAAGAGCATTAGATGGAGCTAAATTAAATGTTTATCAAGGAAAAGTCATGGCTTTACTTGGTGAAAATGGTGCAGGAAAATCAACTATGATGAAAATAATGACAGGAATATATAGAAGAGATGCAGGAATTATTAAACACAATGGAAAAGAAGTGGAATTTAATGGACCTAAAGAATCCCAAGATGCAGGTATATCTATAATTCATCAAGAATTAAACTTGATAGATCATCTTTCTATAGCAGAAAATATTTTTTTAGGAAGGGAATTGACTAAACACTTTAGAATAGATTGGGATATGATGTTCAATGAGGCAGATATAATTTTAAAAAAGTTAAATCTAAAATATTCATCTAAGGAATTGGTAGGAAAATTAAGTATCGGAGAAAAACAAATGATAGAGATAGCAAAAGCTCTTTCTCAAAATGCCAAAATAATAGTTATGGATGAACCTACCGATGCCCTAACAGACACTGAAACAGAGAGTTTGTTCAGCGTTATTAAGGAACTCGTAGCTGAAAATAAAAGTATTGTATACATATCCCATAGATTGAAAGAGATATTTGAGATATGCGATTATGCTACCATTATGAGAGATGGAAAATTTATAGATGAAGCTCTAGTAGAGGATATAGATGAAGATCATATAATTGAAAAGATGGTAGGAAGAAAATTAAAAGATCAATTTCCTAGAATAGACACAGAATTAGGAGCGGTATCTTTAAGAGTAGAAAATCTAACTGGTGAAGTTACAAAAAAAATTAATTTTTCTCTTCAAAAAGGTGAAATATTAGGAATAGCAGGACTTATGGGAGCAGGAAGAACAGAGTTAGCTAAAACTATCTATGGGTATTTTAAGAAAACAAGTGGGCAAATCTATATAGATGGAAAAAAAGTAGATATAAACTCTCCTCAAGAAGCGTTAAAAAACAGGATAGCCTATGTCTCTGAAGATAGAAAGGGAGACGGTTTGTTGCTTGGACTTTCTGTAAAAGAAAATATGAGTTTGTCTTCACTATTAAAATTTTAAAACTGATATAAAAAAATAGATGAAAAAAAAGAAAAGATAGAAGTAAAAGAATTTATAT
Organism: Psychrilyobacter sp.; assembly: GCF_049671765.1. Taxonomy (NCBI): domain Bacteria; kingdom Fusobacteriati; phylum Fusobacteriota; class Fusobacteriia; order Fusobacteriales; family Fusobacteriaceae; genus Psychrilyobacter; species Psychrilyobacter sp. The sequence goes on along the minus strand of NZ_JBATVM010000266.1, from coordinate 633 downwards.
CAAAATTTAACATAAAAACTCCTACAATGGATCAACTCATAAAAAACCTAAGTGGTGGAAATCAACAGAAAGTAGCCATAGCCAAGGCACTCATGACCAATCCCAAGATATTAATTTTGGATGAGCCTACAAGGGGAGTAGATGTAGGAGCGAAAAAAGAAATATACGATCTCATAAATGAATTTAAAGATCAAGGCATGAGTATAATCATAATTTCCTCTGAAATGCCAGAAATATTAGGGCTCAGTGACAGAATAATGGTGATGTATGACCAAACTATTACAGGAATGTTCAGTAGAGAAGAAGCCACACAAGAAAAAATAATGAAGTGTGCTATCGGTGTGATGAAGGAGGAGATAGATGAAAACTAATGAGGCATTAAATGTTACAACAATCAAAAAAGAAAATAAATTATTTAAAAATAAACCTTTGATAGGTTTGATTATATTTGGAGTGATAGTTTCAATATTAAATCCGAGATTCTTATCTACAGCGAACTTATTAAATATACTCCGACAGACATCTATAAATGCAATAATAGCAGCAGGGATGACCTTTGTAATATTGACCGGTGGAATAGATCTTTCAGTAGGATCTATACTAGCTATCTGTGGTGCCGTATCAGCAAGTATG
>NZ_JBATVM010000265.1:0-4858 GCF_049671765.1 Psychrilyobacter sp. | reverse complement strand
ATTACTAGATTATACCTCTAATAGTTAGAAAGGGAATATTTTAATTTACACTAAATTTGGGAAACGCCCTAATTTAGAGAGAGAAGGCTTAATAGATTCTTATAGTGAACTTGATGCTATATTTTTAACTCATGCTCATCTCGATCATGTAGGAAGTATAAATAAATTATTTGAACAAAAGGGGAATACCCCTATGTATGCTTCAGCGGCGACAAGAGATATTGCTTTTTTATTACTTGCTGACCTTATATCAAATAACTTTAATGAATTTTATGATGATAATTTAAATTTAGATACGTATAAACAATTAATTATAGATAAAGCTTTAACTAGTATTAGCATTAAAAAAATAGATGAAAAAATTATTTCTAATAATGATGAATTTGAAGCAAAATTTTATAATGCAGGACATATATTAGGCGCAAGAATGTTATATATCAATGTAAATGGATATAAAGTTTTATTTACTGGTGATTTTTCAGAACAGCCTCAATATACTGTTCCTGCATATGAATTACCAAAAGGTTTAGAAGTTGATTTATTGGTAACAGAAAATACTTATGGTAATTATAATAATACTAAAGCTAAAGATTCTAATTTAGAAGAAATTCAGCTATGTAAAGTAATTAATCAATCTATAAAAAATCATGGGAATATTTTATTTCCAGTATTTGCAGTTGGAAGAGCGCAAGAAATCATATTATATCTAGACGATTTAATGAAAAAAGGATTAATCGAGACTGTTCCTATTTATATAGATGCAACTGCAAAATTCTCTAGTAAAATATATGAAAAATATGGAGTAAACATCTATTCTGAAAATATTAAGGATGCAGAAAAAAGTCTTATATATAATTTTAAAGATCATCCATGTATAGTTGTAACTAGTTCTGGGATGTTAATGAAGGGTAGTAAATCATACAGATATGCAGAGAAAATGATTACAGAAAAAAATGATTTAATAATTTTTTCAGGGTATTTAGCCTTCAATAGCACAGGAAATAAATTAATAAATGCTTTTAGAAACAACAATGAAAAATTTATTATAAATGATAAAAAAATAAATTTAAATGCTGCTGTTTATAATATTCATAAGGGCGCCCATGCAACACAAAGTGGAACTAAAGAGTTAATAGAAAAAGTAAATGCCAAAAATATAATCTTAATTCACGGGAACAACAGTGATTTTAAAGATAACAATCTATATATTGATTTACATAAAAAATATGAGGGCAGAAAAAATATACATATGGGACATAATGGGTTTAAAATTTTCATATAAAAACGGAGGAATAAGATGGAATATATAATAAAAAAAGTATGTTTAAAGCATATGAAAGAGCTAGACTTACAATTGCAAGAATCCAAATTAAAAGAAGTTAAAATTATAGAACAACTATATAAAGAAAAAAATTCAAATATTAAAGAAATAAAAAATAATATTAATGTTAATTATTTTAAAATAAAAAACTTTTTAACAGATAATCGTTTGATGTTAAAGGATGAAATATTAGATAATGAAAAAATTCAAAAGATAAAAAATAAATCTAATAAATTAATGAAAAATATTATCGAAGGTAATTTTGAAAAAAATAAGATAAATAAATTAGAAAATAAATTTATTTTTTATTTATTAACTAAAGAATATATTATGGTCAATGAATTACAAAATATAATGTTTAAAACTAATAGTGAATTAAAATTTTTTTTAGAAGATTTGTCAGAAGCAATTAATGAAGTAAAAAATAAAGTAGATGATAAAGAAAAAATTCAAAATTTAGAATTAGAGATTCAAAATTTAAGAAGTAGTTTGATTTTACTAGAATCGGAAAAACTAGATTTTGAAGAAGAAAATGAAATGTTAAAGGAAAAATATGAAACTCAAGCTTTTATTGATATTTTTAAGAATATGAATTCAGAAGACAACGATTATTTATTAGATAATTTTTCTGAAAATAACAAAATACTAAAGACATTAAAAAAAGAAGGAATAGAAATACAGTCCGAAGTAGAATCTATGGTTATTTCCCAAAAAGTATTTATGAAGTTTTTAAAAAAATATGAAATAAAAGAGGTTGAAAAAATTGGGAAAAAAATTGAAATTTCAATAGAAGAAACTAAAAATTATGATTATTATGGTAGCGAATTTAAAGATAATGAAATAAAAAATGTTGAAATAGAAACTTCTGGTTGGAAAATAAGAGAAGATATTATTAGTAGGCCAAAAGTTAAGGAGTTGATTAACAATGAAAAATAATTATTATATAGGTATAGATTTAGGAACTACTAATACAGTTATGTCATATGGCAGAATAAATCCAAATTCTGGAGAACTAGATATAAATATTAATGAAATTTCAGCACAAAATAAAGATGGTGGGATGACTAAAATAGGATTATTACCATCTTGTGTATATTTTAAACAAAATGCAAGGCCTATAATTGGACCTTATGCAAAAGGGATGTTAGCTACTCAAGGAAGTAGAGTAGTAAGTTCAATAAAAAGTCAAATGGGAAAAGAAGAAGAACTAATATTTGATGAAAATATATATAATCCTGAGGATATATCCAGTCTAATATTAAAATATATAGCTAAATTATCAGAAAAAAAGTTTAAAATGTTTCCAGATGATGTTGTTATAACCGTTCCAGCTTCATTTAGCTCTGATCAAAAAAAAGCTACTTTAAAGGCAGCAGAAAATGCAGGATTTAAAGTAAAGAATGATGATGGAACGCCAAGAAATATATTATTAGATGAACCAAGAGCTGCATTGTTTAATTTTGTATATGAATGGAAACAAGGAAAAATACCCACTATGAAGTTAGATGAGAAAAAGAATTTTTTAGTTTTTGATTTAGGTGGTGGAACACTTGACGTATCTCTTCATGAGTTAGAATATAAATCTGAAATAGATAAAATAAATATTAAAGATTATGCAATCTCTAGGTATACACAAATAGGTGGGGACAATTTTGATAAAAAATTAGCAGATTACTTCTTAGCGCACTTAATAGATAAAAAAGTTGATTATGATTCATTGGATGGGTCAAGAAAAGAAGAATTAGATAAAAGATTAATCTCTTTAGCAGAAAATGTAAAAATAGAATTTAATACAGAAATTATGAATGAATTAATATACGAAGAAGATTTAAAAAGTTTAGATGATTATGAAGTAATGGCTTCAAATATATATGATAATAAGGGTATTGATTTGGATTTGGATTTAGAGGGTTATCAAGGAATTATATCTGAATTATTAGGTGAAAATTTAAAATATGATGACTATAAAAAAATAAATGATATTAATTTTTCTGAAAATGACAATATTATCTACCCGATATTAGACGTTTTAGCGAAAGCTAAAAATAAATTAGGTAAAGATATAAGAATAGATGGTGTACTACTTAATGGTGGGATGTCTAAATTATATTTTATTCAAAAAAGATTAGAAGATTTTTTTGGATTTAAACCTATAACAGAAATAGACGAAGATAAAGCAGTAGCATTTGGAGCTTCATATTATCACTATACTCTACACCAAGGGATAACATATGGAACTATTCAAAATGAGAGTATAGGTATAGAAATAAAAGGAGATTTTGTTCATCATTTAGTAAATGCAGGAGAAGAATTACCCTATGAATCTGAAATATCAGAAAAATTTGATATTCAAGAAGATGGTGCAACTACTTTATTATTCCCATTTTACTTAGGCGAAAGAACAGATAAGAAAGAACCTAATAAAAAAATAGCATCCAGAAGAGTTATTTTTGACAAAGCTTTAAGAAAAGGCGATAGGATAGCATTAAAAGCAAAAGTTAATGAAGCTGGATTAATGGAATTAGAAGGTTGGAAATTAGGTGACGAATGTAATAAATTTAAAGTTGAAGTTGCCTCTGATAAAATAGAAGAAGAAGAAATCAAAATAAAAAAAATCAAAATAAAAAAACCAAGAAAAGAGCCTAAAACAGGTTTGGAACTTAATATTGAAGATACAATAATCCAATTAAAGAAGGTTTTAGATCAGAAAAAAATTGATAATTCAACTTTCAAAAATATAAGTAATAAGATAAAAAATGCAAGGAATGGTGATGAATTTATTAACATCCTTTTAAACATGACGAAATATTTGAAAAATGATGCAAAAAGTAAAGTAATAATTTTACTTGGTGATTTAATTAAATATTATGATGACTATAGGGAATATGTAACTAAATCATTAATAAAATATATTCATCCAGATGTTATCATGAAAGTTTGTGAAGGTGACCCTAAAAATATTAATAGGATAATTAAAGATTATGTAAATACAATAGGTAAAGGTGAACAAAAATTTGCAGAATCAAGTTTACTGTTTTTATTTGGAGATCAATTGAGTAAAACTATTAAAAATGATGTTTTAATTGCATTGGGAAAAACAGGCTATAGTAAAAATACAGTGAAGTATCTTATGCAATATTATAATGATAAAATAGAAATTTCAAAAGAATTGGATCCTCAAAAATTATTGTGGTCTTTAGGTAAACTGTCATCAAGAGAAAAAGAGAACCCAATAGATATAGAAGTTTTATATCCTTTAATAGATAATATATTAGAAAGTATTGACCTTGTTAAAAATAAGGAGTTATTTAAAAAATTAGTTTATTTAGTTGGAGAAATTTCAGATTTAAGATTTGGTGATGCTATTAGTGATAAATATAAAAAGAAAGTATTAAAAAAATTAAATGAAATTTATAATTTAAAAAATACTAAAGAAAGAAAATTTTTAGATATAATAATTTCAATGGTTGAAGGTAATGAATTAAATAAAGAACAAGAAGTTAGTTTATTAGCAATAAGAACAACACTATAGACATC
>NZ_JBATVM010000264.1:0-3028 GCF_049671765.1 Psychrilyobacter sp. | reverse complement strand
TTCCTTTATCTGTTAAATAAGTAGAAACTGCTATCGATCTATCTTCTGATAATTTTTGGTTAAACTTTTCAGTTCCAGAATTATCTGTATGGCCTCTAATAATTAGATTGGTTCCACTATAATATCTTAAAGCTTCAGAAAGAGGTTCTAATATTGTTTTTATGTTGTCATTTAATACTGCTTTACTTGATTCAAAAGTTGTACTTCCAGGTAAAGCAAGATATAGTCCCTTGTCTACTTCAGTTACAATAGCCCCTGTATTTTCAAATGCTTTTACAAATTGAATATATCCTGCTACCACAGCGGCTTTTTGTTGAGCTTCTTCTAATTGAGCTTTTACTTTTCTATTTGTAGCTTTAATTCCTATTAAATTATTTTTAACATCTGTTAAAGTGTTCGCATTCAAATCTACAGTTTCATTCAAAGTTTGAATTTGCATCGGGATATCTGCCTTTTCCTCTGAGCTTGAACAAGCAGAAAGAGCTCCTACTACTAAAAGTCCTAATAATATTTTTTTCATGACTATTACCTCCTAGTTTTTAATTTCATTGATTGAACTATTTAATCCTTGTACTTGCATTTTAAGTTCTTCAGTTTCTGCTTTTAGTGACTCGTACTCACGTGTTTGAGTAGAAATAGTTTCACTTAATGTTTGAATTTGCATTGGAATATTTACCTTTTCTTCTGAGCTTGAACAAGCAGAAAGACCTCCTACTACTAAAAGTCCTAATAATATTTTTTTCATGACTATTACCTCCTATATTTAATGATATTACCTTAATATACCTTATTCTTATTAAAATAGTTGTCCTATTTGATACTAAAAAATGTTTTATTTTAAAAATAGAATGTATAGTTTAGTATATTTTTTTCTTTAAGGATAGACTAATTATGACTTAGTCTACAATTTGTGTTGTTTTCACCTCCTGTAGCAGTCTTTCTACTTCTATTTGAGTACACAAATTTTCTGAAAATGCTGAGGCACTTCCACATGCAATACCTAATTTAAATGCTGTTAAAATATCTAGGCCCTTATAAATAGCAGATGTAAATCCAGCTACTAAAGAATCCCCTGCACCTACAGAATTGATTAATTTTCCTTTTGGGGCACAGGATATATATGAAGCTGTAGGAGTGATAAGAAGTGCTCCATCTCCAGCCATCGAAACTACTATATTTTGAGCTCCTAAATCAAGTAATTTTTTCCCATATAAAATTATATCTTCTATAGATTCTAATTTTACATTAAATATATCTCCTAATTCGTGGTTATTAGGTTTTATCATATATGGTTTTCCCTTTATTCCCTCTAATAGGGCCTCACCTTTAGCATCTAGTATTACTTTTACTCCCTTTGGAATATTAGTCATAATATCTTTGTATATAGTCGAACTTATAGATTTTGGGACACTGCCAGAAAGAACTAAAGTGTCTCCATCTACTAATGATCCTAATTTTACTTTTAATTTTTTTAATGCTTCTGTTGATATATCAGGAGAGTTTCCGTTGATCTCACTCTCATTACTACTATCTTTCATCTTTATATTTATTCTAGTGTCGCCAGAGACTTCTATAAAGTCGTGATTTATATTCTTTTTATCTAAAGATTTTTTTATAAAATTCCCTGTAAATCCACCTACAAATCCTAGTGTTGTATTAGGAGTTTGAAGGTTATTCAGTACTTGACTCACATTTATTCCTTTCCCCCCTGGTAGTTTATATTCTGACTTTGTGAGGTTTATATTTCCAGGAATGAATTTTTCTATATTTATTATATAGTCTATAGATGGATTTAATGTTAATGTATAGATCATTTTATGACCTCCTCAATTGTTTTTATGTTATGATATCTATCATCTATAATAGTATCTGTAATTATCTTTACTTCTTCTAAATTACCAAATTTTGAAAACGATATTTTATTAAATTTAGTATGATCTGCTAAAATGTAGGAAACTTTTGAATTTTGAATAACTCTTTCTTTTATTAGGGCCTCATCTGGATCTGGAGTTGTCAGTCCAGCTTTTATATCTATAGAGTTTGAACCTATAAATGATATATCATAATTATAACTTTCAATGGTTTTGAGCGCATCCTTTCCAATCAATGCACCTGTTTTATGTTTTAACGCTCCACCTGTAAAATAACTTTTTATTTTGTATTTAGATAGTTCCTTTATATGGTGGATTCCGTTAGTTACTACAGTAACATCTTTTGATCTCATATGTTTTATAAGATATTCTGTAGTTGTCCCAGCATCTAAAAATACACAATCATTTTCCTTTATATAAGTAGAAGCAAGGAATGCGATATCCTCTTTAGCTTCATTATTTTGACTAATTTTGGAAACTAAATCCTCTTCATAGGATATATTAGATATACGGGCTCCTCCATGAACTCTGGTTAAAATTCCATTTCCCTCCATCCTTGCTAAATCTCTTCTAATGGTTGATTCAGATGTTTTTAACTTTTCTGTTAATTCTTTTAGCGTCACCGTTTTTTTTATTTCTAATATTGACTTTATAATCTCTTCTCGTTTTATTTGTATCATTTCACATCACCTACAACCATTATATTATACTTTTATACAAAATTCAATCATTTTCTTTCAAAATAATTCAAAAACGTTCAAATTAAGTGTGAAATAGACATTTAATAACTCGATAAAATAACGAAAATAACAATTTAAAGTCACCAATACTACATAGGGAAAAAACATAACTAATGTCAATAAAATTAAGTATTCAAGAAAAATTATAAAGTAAATAAAATAACACTATGTCAAAATAAATCATCTTCTAAAAAATATAAAAAAAAAGAAGTTTATTTCTTATAAAATATAAGAAATAAACCTCTTTAATAATATTTAACTTTCTAGATGTAACGTCACGTTGTTTACTTATTTTTCTAATTTTACCGTCTTTAAGGTTGCCCATCTATAAAAAGAAGCATCATAATTTCTTGCATTATAACCTATTTTTTCTAAAACAACTTGCATATGAGCAGATCTTATTCCAGCAGTACAATA